>JACSRV010000106.1 GCA_014879545.1 Chitinophagaceae bacterium
TGCTTTCTCCGGCATCCCCATCCTTAACAGGAGGGGAGCTTTCCCTGAATTTCAAATTCCTCTTTATCCTATCGCGAGATTGCTTCGTCGCCGGCGGGCGCACATTGCCACAAGGCTTCTCGCAATGACGAGTTTTATGATAGTGCGTTTTTGGGGGTATGATAGATTTTTGTTTTGGGGTTGTCTGAACCTGCCTGCGGTAGGCGGGTCACGGATTAATTGGGATTACTCGGATGTCACTGATTGTTTTTGACCGGGTGTGGTATTGCGAGATTGTTTCGTAGCCGGCGGGTTGCTGATGCTCGGGGGATTTCTCCTGTTGTCGAAATGACGGGGATGCTATTGGGCTTTGTTCGTAATTTGTTTTCTCGGCGTATAGCTATATATGTTTCGTTAACTTTATAGAACTAAAGCCTGATGCCAGTGAAATTTCTTGCTGCTTTTTGTTTTTATGTTTTGTGCCACTTAGCTGTGACTGCGCAAGTGATTGTCACAGTTGCCGGTATTGGAGTAGATGGCTATAGTGGAGATGGCGGCCCGGCGACCAACGCTAAAATGAGTGCCCCGAGTTCTTTAGTATTTGACAAGAATGGAAACTTTTATTTTACAGAAGATGGCAATGCAACGATTCGAAAGGTTGCTCCATCGGGACTCATTTCGCGATTTGCAGGTAATCGAACTTCCGGCTACAGCGGTGACGGAGGACCAGCGGTGGCTGCTTTGATTGGTGGCGGTGCCGGTTTGGCCGTAGATAAGTGGAACAATATTTATTTGGCGGATGGTGACAATCACCGTATACGTAAAATCACGACCGATGGTGTGATACGGACTATAGCAGGTACGGGCGTGGCCGGTTATAATGGCGACGGTATTTCTGCATTGAGTGCGCAACTAAATTATCCACATGGCATAGGTGTAGATGATACCGGTAATGTATATATATGCGACAGGATGAATTTCAGGCTACGGAAGGTGGATACGTTCGGTAACATAAGTACCATTGCAGGGACAGGCGTAATGGGTTTTACTGCAGATGGCGCAAGGGCGGATACTGCTGCTATAAACGAATCGTGGTACGTGGTTGCGGACAAAAATGGAGATATTTATTTTATGGACAAAGCCAGAATCAGAAAGATAGCAGCTACAGATCACAAATTGAGTACGGTTGCCGGAAATGGGATAAATGCATACAGTGGCGATGGAGGGCCGGCAACCGCGGCATCAATAGGTACACAGTATTTTACATTTGATTCTGTTGGGAATATGTTTTTGGCGGAAGGCGGTGTTTGTAGAATCAGGAAGGTGACCACTGATGGGAACATTTCTACAATTGTTGGCAATGGCTTGGTAGGTATAGATCCCGAGGGGGTGAGTTTGTCTGTTGCTCGAGTACTCTCACCGACAGGTATTGCCTTCAGCCAAATCGGGGAGTTGTATTTTACAGAAAAATCAGGAGCAAAAGTTAGAAAGATAACATTGGCATGGGATGGTGTGAATGAGGTGAATAGAAAAAGTATCGGACTGGAAGTGTTTCCCAATCCCACACATGGGAGGGTAAGCGTACGGATAAATGCAATAGAGCGAGAGGCGAACCTTACAATGATAGATGCAAGAGGTGTGGCGGTAATGACCATGACCGTACCATGCAATGTGACGAAGGAGATAGATGTAAATGGCTTGCGACCGGGGGTATATACCGTGAAAATGATAGTGGGTAGCGACGAGGTGAGTCAACAACTGATCGTAAAGTAAGTACACGTAAAAAAGCAACATCGAAGCCGTCATTTCGACGGGGTGATTTATGACTTCTGGTGTGCGCCACCACCCCAGCCGTGCGAAAGGTTTCGCTTTCTGCGGGATTCCACTTCCTGCCTACCGGTCAGGCAGGCTTAACAGGAGGGGAGCCGGCCCTCAATCTGTGTTTCTTGTCTCATATTGCGAGATTGCTTCGTCGCCAGCCGGCGCACTATGCCTCAAGGCTTCTCGCAATGACGAGTTGGAGAGGTCTCATGGATGTCCTTCGGTGGTGCTAATGATGCCCTTCGACGGTGCTCAGGATAACAGGGTTATTTTTTCTCCTGGCAGAGTTCTATAAGTACGCCGTTGGTGGTCTTTGGGTGGAGGAAACAAACGAGTTTGTTGTCGGCACCGTTCTTGGGTGTTTCGTTGAGCAGTTCGAACCCGAGTGCAGCCAGTCGTTTCATCTCGGCCTCTATGTTCTCTACCTCAAATGCCACATGGTGTATGCCTTCGCCCTTTTTATTGATGAATTTGGCAATGGGGCTGTTCTCGTTGGTCGCTTCCAGCAGTTCTATCTTGGATTCGCCGGTGCGGAAGAAGGCGGTGCTGACGCCTTCGGTCTCCACTACTTCCTTCTTGTAGCAGGGGGTATTGAGGAGTTGTTCGTATAAAGGAACTGATATGCCGAGGTCTTTTACCGCGATGCCGAGGTGCTCTATCCTGATCATGTGTTCAAATAGTTTTTGTGTATACCTACATAAGCGTAGCAACGCTTGGGGCAAGGGGTAAAGTTATCATTTTGGCGTAATTTTGCCCTGATTCTTATACAAGAACCAAATAATATGGAACTGAAATTACCGATATATCTCGATAACAACGCCACCACTCCCATGGATCCGCGTGTGCTGGAGGCGATGCTGCCCTATTTTGTTGAAAAGTTCGGCAATGCTGCCAGCCGTAACCACTCGTTTGGCTGGGAGGCAGAAGAAGCAGTGGACTATGCCCGCGAGCAGGTGGCGAAACTGATAGGTGCTGACGCCAAGGAGATCATCTTCACATCGGGCGCTACCGAGGCCAACAACCTGGCGCTGAAGGGTGTTTTTGAAATGTATGCCACTAAGGGCAACCACATCATCACCTGCACTACCGAGCACAAGGCGGTGCTGGATGCCTGCAAGCACATTGAAAAGCAGGGCGGACAGGTGACCTACCTGGATGTGCAGGCCGATGGTCTGATAGACCTGGCAGCACTGGAAGCGGCCATTACCGACAAAACGATACTGATAGCCATTATGTATGGCAACAATGAGATAGGTGTGATACAGCCGGTGCGTGAGATCAGCAAGATAGCCCGCAAGCATGGTGTGCTGTTCTTTACAGATGGTACACAGGCCGTGGGCAAGGTGCCGGTGGATGTGAATGCCGATGGTATAGACCTGATGTCCTTCAGCGGGCATAAGACGTATGGTCCTAAGGGTGTGGGTGCGCTGTATGTGCGCCGCAAGAACCCGAGGGTAAAGGTGACGTCGCAGATGGACGGCGGTGGCCACGAGCGCGGTATGCGCAGCGGCACACTGAACGTGCCGGGCATAGTGGGTTTGGGTAAGGCCTGCGAAATAGCGATGCACGAAATGGAGGCAGAAGGTAAGCGCCTTTCTGCAATGCGCGACAGGCTGGAGAACGCCCTGCTGCAACTGGAAGAAGCCTATGTGAATGGCAACCGCGAACACCGCCTGCCGCACACTACCAATATCTCATTCAAGTATGTGGAGGGTGAAGGCCTGATGATGGGTTTCAACAAGAACATAGCCCTTTCGAGCGGTTCGGCCTGCACATCGGCATCGCTGGAACCATCGTACGTGCTGAAGGCGCTGGGCCTGGGCGACGACCTGGCACACAGCTCGCTACGCTTTGGTCTGGGCAGGTTCACAACCGACGAACAGATTGATTTTACGATAGACGCTATTAAGAACACCGTACTGAAGCTGCGCGAAATGAGCCCGCTTTGGGAAATGTATAAAGAAGGGATAGACCTGAACTCGATAGAGTGGGCGCATCACTAATCAATGAGGAGACAGAAACTGACGCAGAATTTTATAAACTACTCAAAAAAATATCATGGCATACTCAGAAAAAGTTATTGATCATTATTCTAACCCCAAGAACGTGGGTACGCTGGACAAAGCGAAGGTGAACGTGGGTACCGGTCTGGTGGGTGCGCCCGAGTGTGGCGACGTAATGCGCCTGCAGATAGAGGTGGACGAGCAGAGCGGACTGATCAGTGATGCTAAATTCAAAACATTTGGTTGCGGATCGGCCATCGCTTCTTCATCGCTTGCAACAGAATGGCTGAAAGGCAAGTCTATTGACGAGGCCTTGTCTATAGACAATATGGACATTGTGGAAGAGCTGAACCTGCCACCGGTGAAGATACACTGCTCGGTACTGGCAGAAGACGCTATAAAGGCGGCTATTAACGACTACCGCGTAAAAAATGGCCTGCCTGAACTGGTGGCCGAAAAGAAAGCACATTAATACGTGACCGGCTGAAGGTAGAAAGTACTGTGCGCATAAAATGACTGCGCGGTGCTTTCTACTTTTGCCCGGCGAACAAACGAAATAAGATGATCTACGTAAGTGACAAGGCGAAAGAAAAGGTGGCTGAACTGAAGCACGAAGCTCAGTTGGGCGACGACTACTTTCTGCGCGTGAGTGTGGTGGGCGGCGGCTGCTCGGGATTGTCGTACAAACTGGACTTTGACAATGAGACACAACCTAAGGACCAGGTCTTTGAAGACCAGGGTGTGCGCGTTGTGACCGACCTGAAGAGCTTTTTGTACCTGTGCGATACAACACTTGATTTCTCGGACGGACTGAATGGAAAGGGTTTCCATTTCAGCAACCCCAATGCCAGCCGTAGTTGCGGTTGTGGCGACAGCTTTGCTGTATAGCCTGAGGGGGTTACTTTACTATTACTTTACCGGTTCCATATTCGTGATTTCCGGCTACCCTGTACAGGTAGTTTCCCGGAGGGAGGGCAGACACGTCTACAGGTGTGCTGTCGGTTCCTGCTCTCAGTGTTTTTTCCAATATCAGTTTTCCCGTTTCGTTGTATAGTCTGAAGGTGCAAAGTGGCAGATCTGTGCCGCTTACATAAACTACAGTACTTGCAGGATTGGGGAAAACGACCACGGCCCCCTGCGCCAGTGTGAGGGTGGCATCGTGCGCGGGCGGGGTTTCTTCTTTCAGTAACAACCAATGGAGCGGGTCTATGACCACACTATCTACCGCGTGCGGACACGTAATAGTGAACCCCTGCGCGCCGCGACTAAGGCGTAATATGTGTGTGGTATCGCCACCGGCGTAGAAGAGCCGCACCGGCACATTCACATCAAACACCGCAACCGACGTGGGTACAGAGGCTGATTGGGCAAGCGCAAGGAAGAGCTTGTCGTCCTGCTGATTCCAGCGGGTGGAGATATTGGGATAACCCTCGCCGTATATCCATTGGCGGAAGAAGGTATCCAGGCTTATGCCTGTGTAGTGTTGCGCATGTGCCAGCAACTCTTCGGTGGTGGCGTTGCCGTGTGCATAGCGTTGCAGGTAGGTGCGCATCATGCCGAAGAACATGCTGTCGTTGCCCACTTTGTATCGTAGCATGTGCAGCACGGCGGCGCCCTTGTTGTAGGTGAGCCTGCCATCGAACAGGCGGTACCAATTGGCGGTATCATTTACATAAACACTGCCGCCGGGTTCGCTGAGAACATTGTCGTGCACCTTCTGTAAATAGGCTGCCGCTGATGCCGGACCATTGAAGTGCGCATAACCGAGGTACTGGGCATAGGTAGCAAAACTCTCGTTGAGCCACAGGTCCTTCCAGGTGCCGCAAGTGACCAGATTGCCGAACCATTGATGGGCCAACTCGTGCACCAGCACGGTAAGCGAAGAGAAGCGGGTGCTGGTCATGGTCTGGTGTTCCATGTTGGTGAAGGACGGTATGTAGCAGTGGCCGTACTTCTCTTGCCAGAACGGATAACGCCCCCACAAGGACGAGAAATAGTTGACCACGAGGGCGGTGGAATCGAGCCAGGGTTTGAGGTCGGTGATGCTTTTGGGTGTGTCGGGGCTCAGGTAGTTCTGCATGAGCATAGAGTCTGTGCCGCCATCGAAACGCATGTAATAACTGTACTCGTTGTAGCGGCCGGCGGCAATGGAAATGAGGTAGTAAGCAATGGGGTAGCGGGTCTTCCATTGGTAGCGGTTGTGCTGCGCATCGACAGGTGTGATGGCAGTGAGCAGACCTGCGCTGCCTGCCTTGACCCCCGTAGGCACGGTGAGCCACATATCCATAGAGTCGGCCTTGTCGCGCAGCGACTGCTTGCAGGGCCACCACAGGTGCGCGAAGTAGGGTTCGGCCAGTGTGAATGTGGTGTGGGTGGCAGTGTCGTTCTTGTAGCCGGGGGCGTGGTTGCCATAGGCACGGGGGAAGCCGTGGTAGAAGACGGTAGCAGTGAGTGCGGCACCCTGTGGCAGCGGGGCGGGCAGCTGCACATAGCGCAGGTAGCCCGACGTATTGCAGGCAAATGCGACACCATTGCACACAACCGAGTCGATAGTGAGAGTGTCGTCCAGTTCGAAATAATAACGGGACATGGACGAGGAAACAATAGTGGCTCGTGTGGTGACAGCGCCGGAGAGGTATTCGGTAGTGTCGCTGATGTGCAGATCGAAGAAGAGATGGTGAATGTCGTAGTCGTCCTCGGCAGTGTTGAGTACGGTGGGACGCGCGGCGGGTGTAGTAAAGCGCATGGGGGGCGCCTTGCAGGGCAGGTCTGACGAATGGTTGTGCGGTTGCGCCCGGAGCATGGTTCTACCGGATAGCAACATCAGTAAGAGCAGGAACCGCGCGGCCAACATGTAGCCGAAGATACGAAACGGTAGTGTTATCAGGCGTCCTGATAGTTATGTGCGGCACGGGTGGCCTGTGCCATATCGCGGATGAGGAGCGGGTCGCGTTCGATGGCATTGCCCACTACCACAATGTTGGCCCCGGCCCGGCAGTTGTCGTACACTTTTTCCGGGGTGCGAATGCCGCCGCCCACTATGAGCGGGACACTGATGTTGTTGCTTACTTTACGGATCATCTCTTCTGAGACGGGCTGCTGCGCGCCGCTGCCTGCATCGAGGTAGATGGCATGTTTGCCCTGCAACTCGCCGGCCCATGCGGTGCACAGGGCAATGTCGGGTTTGTCTGCAGGGAGTGGTGCCGTATTGCTCATGTAGGAGACGGTAGTGGGAACACCGCCATCTACAATGATATAGCCGGTAGAAATGACCTCGAGCCCGCTGGCCTTGACGATGGGGGCTGACGCCACATGCTGGCCGATGAGGAGATCGGGGTTGCGGCCCGAAATGAGCGACAGGTACAGCAGTGCATCGGCAAACGGCGTGACCTGAGCCGGGCTACCAGGGAAGAGCACCACCGGTATGTCGCTTTCGGACTTGAAGCGTTGTATGCACTGGTCCATCTGGTGCGCCATGAGCAGGCTGCCCCCGACAAAAAGATAGTCGACGCCTGCATCATTGCACAGGCGGGCGAGGTACTGCATCTCTGCAGGGGCTATCTTATCGGGGTCGGCAAGCACAGCAAAGCCACTGCGGCGTTGCGCCTTCAGTGCCTTCAACTGAGACAGTACCATGGTGTTTCTTTCGGGAGACATTTATCTTTCGGGAACGTTATTTCTTCTTCAGTTCGTCGCGTATCTCAGCCAGCAGTTTTTCTGTGGCAGAAGGTGCCGGTGGCGGTGCTGCTTCTTTTTTCGCTTCTTCCTTGCGGGCGACGCGTGCCATGAGCCTGATAACGAGGAAAATGAAGAACGCTATTATGAGGAAGTCGGTGATGGTCTGGATGAAGTGACCATAAGCAAACACATTGGCACCTGCTTTTCTGGCTTCATCGAGCGACTTGTACACATCTCCGTCTTTGGCGGCTTTCAGTACCAGGAATTTGTCGGCAAACATCTCACCGGTTCCCGTAAAGATGCTGACAGTGGGCATGATGATATCATCTACCATGGCAGTAACAATCTTGCCGAAAGCGCCACCAATGATGACACCGACTGCGAGGTCTACTACAGAGCCTTTCATAGCGAAGGCCTTAAAATCATTAATGAATCCCATAGTATTGTTTTTGGGTGTCATATAAAGGTACAATTATTTTTATCAAGTCATAATTGACTCATGAGATCTTTCCAGTCGTATTCGGCGGGTTGCCAGTTTTTCTTCAGCAGCTTATCGGTGATGTCGCGGTTCTGCAGGAAGTTGACCTTTTCCTGCATGAGCACGGGCATCTGCACCAGGTGACCGCAGGCAATGAGGTCTTCCCATGCCTTGGTCTTGAAGAAGTTGAAGAATGATGCAAGGACGATGCGAGCCTCTTTCAGGTTCCAGTAGTGCGTGATAAACGGTGCGGCGGTCTTGATGGGACCTGCCTGCCTGAAGAACACAGAGAATGCGAACTGCTCTACAATGTGTTTGCTGAAGCGCGGGTATTCAGTATCGGTGAAGGTGAGCACATCTTCAAGAAGCGGTCTGTGCTGCGAGCGGAAGCCCAGCACCCCGGCATTCCACATGGCAAGGTCCCACAACGCGCGGCCATTTACCTTCATGGGTGTGTTCTCGCGCAGGTGGGCGTCCAGCTTGGCCATCACGGGGTTTGCCTTGTTGCTGACGATGCCTTCCATGACGTGCATGTATAGGTCGCCGGAATTGATGTTGCGCATCATTTCTTCGATGGGGCGTGTGAACACCACATCGGTATCAACATAGAGGATGTTTCCCTGCCGGTGACTTGAGAATTCGCGGAGCACTTCTATTTTCACACGGTGAACGAAGTCGATAGAGCCCTTCCATTTGGTAATGAGGTCGTTATCTATCTGGCGGAAGTGGAGTTGAATGCCCGGATTCCGGAGGATATTGAACCAACCGGGGTTGTCGGTGTAGATCCAGATCTCGGTGCCTGCCGGTCCGCCGCCCCCATAGAGGCGCGACAGCGACAGCAGGGCATAAGCGCACTCATAAAACACCCCCTCATTTCCGTAGCACTGAAATATTATATAGTTCGTCTGTTGTTCCATAGTCCGTTGCCAAAGATAAATTACATACCTGTAATTGCGGCGGGGTCCTGATTGAGCAGTTGCTCGGCAGCAGCCATGCGGTAGTGCAGCACGTCATCTACGGGCATGAAGGGTGCTGTTTCGCGCAGCGCAGCAAAGACCTTTTCCAAAGCAGGCGATGACTTGTGTGGCCGGCGCAGTTCCAGTGCCTGTGCGGCGGTGAGCAGCTCAATGGCCAGTACGCGCTGCACATTCAGTATCACCTTGCGGAGCTTGGTAGCGGCATTGGCACCCATGCTCACGTGGTCTTCCTGTCCGTTGCTACTTACAATGCTATCTACCGATGACGGTGTGCAGTATTGTTTGTTCTGGCTGACGATGGCGGCAGCAGCGTACTGTGCTATCATGAAGCCGCTGTTAAGGCCGGCATTGGGTGTGAGGAATGGAGGTAGTCCGCGCTGCCCGCTGATGAGCAGATACGTGCGTCGCTCTGATATGTTTGCCAGTTCGGCCATTGCTATCGCGAGGAAATCGGCATGGAGTGCCAATGGCTGACCGTGGAAGTTGCCTCCACTCATGATGGCGTCCTCATCGTGGAAGACGATGGGGTTGTCGGTAACGGAGTTTATTTCGGTCTCTGCAACATTGGTCACAGTGTCTATCACATCTTTAGTGGCACCATGCACCTGCGGGATGCAGCGGAAGGAATAAGGATCCTGCACCTGCACTTTGTGCAATTGCTGAATGGCGCTGCCCTTCAGTAGTTCCAGCATGCGGGCGGCAGTATTGACCTGTCCTTTGTGCGGACGTACGCGGTGAATGGGGTGTTGGAAGGGTTCGTCCTTTGCCATGAATGCATCGGCACTGAGGGCACCTATCACATCGGCCCATGCCGAAAGACGGCGTGATGCCATAAGTGACCATGTGATGTAGGAGTTCATGAACTGTGTGCCGTTGAGCAGGGCGAGGCCTTCTTTGGCGGCGAGTGCTATTGGTTGAAGGCCGGCCTGTTGCAGCGCATCGGCGGCAGGCATACGCTTGCCTTTGTAGTGCACCTCACCTTTGCCGAACAGAGGCAGACAAAGGTGTGCAAGCGGAGCGAGGTCGCCGGAAGCGCCGAGAGAGCCCAGTTCGTAGACCACCGGAAGGATGTCCAGGTTGTAGAAGTCGGCAAGGCGCTGCACGATCTGCGGATGGACACCGCTGTAGCCGCGACCCAGTCCGTGTACCTTCAGCAACAGCATCAGGCGCACGATGTCGGCGGGTACTTCATCGCCCATGCCGCAGGCGTGCGAGCAAACGAGGTTCTCTTGCAGTTGCGACAACTCATCGTCCTTGATGCGGACATTGCACAGCGAGCCGAAGCCGGTGTTGATACCGTAGTAGGTATCTCCTTTGCGCAGGATGTCATCGAGGTATTTGCGGTTGTGGGTGATGCGAGCCGATGCAGCGTCAGAAACTGCGATTGGGGTGGAGCCGGAAAATGAAGCGAGTCCGGAAATGGACAAATGGTCTGGTAATTCCATAATGGTTTTCGTTGGCGCAAAAGTAAGAAAAGCACAAACAGTATGGCGAAAGGGTTTGGCGGAGGGGGCGAATGGCGGATGGTATTTTTTTGTACCTTTCGGGCATGTTTGCAAGACTATTCGGCAGGCGCAGGAAGGAACAGTCTCCGTACGACCATTTGCCCGTTCCCGAGACGGCGAGCTGGGCGTTGCTGGGAGCAGATATGCATTCTCATTTTTTGCCGGGTATAGACGATGGTGCGAAGACCACCGAGGATTCGCTGGCACTGTTGCGCACCATGGCCGAAATGGGTTACAAGACCATCATAACCACTCCTCATGTATTTATAGATTATTATCCTAATACACGTGAGACGATCACCAATGCGCTGACCACTATGCAGCAGTTGGTGAAAGAACACAATATAGACATTGAACTGAGGGCAGCGGCGGAATATTATATTGATGATTACTTCATGCAACTCATTGATCGTGAGCCACTTCTGACGATACAAAAGAATGAGGTGCTGGTAGAGTTCTCTATGATGATAGAGCCGCCCAACCTGGCGGAGGCTATTTTTAAACTGAAAACATCGGGTTATAAGCCGATCATCGCCCACCCCGAGCGTTATGTGTTCTTTCACCGCGACCTGGGCCGTTATCAGGAGTTGAAGGACCGGGGCTGCTACCTGCAACTGAACATGTTGTCCATAGCAGGGTATTATGGTCAGCACATAAAGGCAGTAGCCGAAAAGCTATTGTCGATGGGTATGTATGACTACTGTGGGTCGGACGCGCACCACGAAAAACATTTATCTGTATTACGCGCCATGGCCTGCTCCCGTGATTATCATAAAATAACGGGCTATCCTTTTTTAAATTCGAGATTGTGACCGATATCTTTCACTTATAATAGAGGAAAGTATATTTTTGCGCCTGTCTTATGAAAACGATGCCGAAAATAGCGGCATATATAAACTATTATAATGGAGAATTCTTCGGTTTGCATTGGTGTTATCGGACTCGGCTATGTGGGGCTACCACTGGCTGCTGAGTTTGCCAAACACTATTCTGTAGTGGGTTTTGACATCAACCGTAAGCGCATAGACGAGCTGAGGGGTGGTGTAGATATTACGCTGGAGCTTGATGAAGCATTGCTGAAGCAGGTGTTGGCAGGGGTAGAGAAACCAGGAGACAAGGGTTTGTACTGCTCGGCAGCATTGGCCGACCTGTCGGTATGTAATGTATATGTTGTGACGGTACCTACGCCGGTGGACCGCAACAACCGTCCGGACCTGACACCGCTGTATAAGGCGAGTGAGACAGTGGGCAAGGTGTTGAAGAAGGGAGACATAGTGGTCTATGAATCTACGGTTTATCCGGGTGTTACCGAAGAAGAGTGCGTGCCGGTACTGGAAAAACAATCGGGCCTGGTATTCAACAAAGACTTTTTCTGCGGCTATTCACCTGAGCGGATCAATCCAGGAGATAAACTGCACACCGTATCGAAGATACTAAAGGTGACGTCGGGATCTACGCCTGAAGTGGCAGAGAAAGTCGATCTGCTGTACCGTTCAGTGATCACTGCCGGGACGCATAAGGCGGCCAGTATCAAGGTGGCTGAGGCGGCAAAAGTGATAGAGAATTCGCAGCGCGACATAAATATAGCATTTGTTAATGAGTTGGCGATGATCTTCAACCGCATGGGCATTGACACCCATCAGGTGCTGGAGGCAGCAGCGACAAAATGGAATTTCCTTCCCTTCAAACCCGGATTGGTGGGTGGTCACTGTATTGGAGTGGACCCCTACTATCTGGCGCAGAAAGCACAGGAGGTGGGCTATCACCCCGAGATCATACTGGCCGGACGCCGGTTGAACGATGGAATGGGTAAATACATTGCTTCTGAGGTAGTTAAGCTTATGATAAAGCGAGATATTACCATCAAGGCGGCTAAAGTTCTGGTGTTGGGTATCACTTTCAAGGAGAATTGCCCGGATGTGCGCAATACCCGTGTAGTGGACATCATAAGCGAACTTGCTTCGTACAACACAGATATTTGCATATATGATCCATGGGCAAAGCCGGCCGATGTGATGCACGAATACGGTTTAGGTATAACGGATATATTACCTGCAGGCGTTTGTTATGATGCGGTAATTCTGGCAGTGGCGCACAAAGAGTTCGTATCTGTGAACTGGCGCGATCATGTGAATGCCAACGGTGTGATCTATGACGTGAAAGGTTGCCTGAGCACCGAAATGGTTGATGCCAGACTATAGTTTGGTCAGACCTGAGCTGGGTCGCTGTGAAGTGGTCACCGGTTTCATTTTTAGCTTATTTTAAACTATTTTTGATGAAAATTCCCGAAATGCAGCACGTACTGAGGCGAGGCGTTTATGGCCTGTGCCTGCTTTCTTTTTTTGTCATAATGACCACGATGCATTCCTGTGTTCCGGCGAAAAAATTTGTGTATTTCAACAATCTGAAAGACGACAGCCTGGAGAAAGTAGTTGTGGTGCAGGATAGTAACGGCAAGTATTCTGAACCGATCATCCAGTCAAATGACGTGCTTACTGTCAATATCCAGACCCTTGTTCAGAACGAGAACAATGCTCCGATAGAACCGACCAGCGCGCCTGCCACCAACTTACTGGGAGGGTATCTTGTCGATAAGAATGGATACATTGAGATAGGGTTGATAGGGTTTGTGAAGGTAGCCGGGCTTACTACTTCAGAGGCCAGAGAGCTGATCAAGCACAAGGCAGAGGTGTATTACAAGGACCCTGCAGTGCGTGTGCGGATCGCAAATTTTGAAGTTAAGGTTCTGGGTGATGTGGTGCGGCCGGGTGTATTTACGGTGCCGAGCGAAAAAGCCACCGTGCTTGATATTATTGCGATGGCAGGTGACCTGAACGTGACTGCAAAACGTAATAACATAATGCTGGCGAGGATGGAAGGGAGCCAAACAAAATTTGTTCGTCTTGATCTCACTTCTTCTGATATTTTTAAGTCACCGTATTTTTATGTTCAACCGCGGGACTATATTTACGTAGAAGCGAATAACTTTAAACGTCAAAGCAGTGATAACTCATTTACCCGATACCTGAGCTACGGTTCAGGGGTTATCGGTATTGTTTCTCTGCTTTTCCTCACCAGAATCATTAAGTAAAACCTCTGAAGAAACCGGAAACGAATGGAAGGCAATAACAAAGCTGCAGTAGATGATGCCCTGAAAAACCGGCCTGATCAGGTATTGCCTAAAAACGAGGAAGGTGGCGGTAATTCTTTCAATCTGAAATGGCTGCTCACCACCATTCTGGCAATATGGCCATGGTTGCTGGGAAGTATCATAATTTCCCTCATTGCAGGCAACATATATTTGCGCTATTACACTCCTATTTACAGCGCATCAGCCCAGTTGCTCATCAACGACTCGAAAAAGAGCAGTGCCGGATCGGATGATCTTTTGAAGGCCCTTAAGATCAACAACAATAAGATCAACATTGACAATGAGATCCAGATATTGAGGAGCCGATCCACAATGACCGAGATCGTGAAAGAGTTGAAGCTCAATCTGACCTACACAACCGAGGGGCGGTTCAAAAGGACAGAGTTGTATAACAACAAGCCGTTCGAGTTGGTGAAGGTTGATACGTTTGACGGCAGTTTCAATTGTAAGGTCAGGATACTTAGCAACGATAATTACAGCTTGGTAGATGGTAAGAACCACACCGTAAACGCACGCTGGGGAGATACGGTGACACTTGAAGATATCGGAAGGGTAATTCTGCAGAAGACGCCCGCATTCTCTCTATCAAATCTCGAGTACGACGTTCAGCACATACCCATTCTATATTCTGCAATAAGTTATCAGGGGCAGGTAAACTATATAGTACCCAACAAGGCGGTAACCTGCATTCAGATCAGTATGATGAATACCATTCCTGAGCGCGCGGTGGACATCATCAACACGTTGATGAGTGTATATCAGCGCAAGAATGTTGAGGACCGCAATAAGATAGCCGACAGTACGATCGCTTTTATTGATCGCAGAAAGAAAGTGCTGGGTGAGGAACTGTCTAAGGTGGAAGGTGAAATTGAACGGTTCAAACAGCTGAACGGAATAGCCGACATAGGTACGCAGGCAAGTTTACTCGTTACAACGAAGTCAAACACTGCATTAAAGCTTGAGGAGGCCAAATTGCAGTTGGGCGTGATAGGCACGATAAGCGACTATATTCAGAAAGTTGATGACAAGTTGGTTACGCTCCCTGCTTCCTTACTTGATAATAAAGGACTTTCTGAATTGCTGAACCGTTATAATTATCTGACTGAGCAGATAGATAAGGCGGAGTTGACAATGAATAAGGACAACCCCATTCCAAGAACGCTGAGGAAGCAGAAAGATGAGGTTAAAAAAAGCCTTGCCAATGCTTTGGCATCGTCAAAAAAAGAGACTGAGCTCAAGGTGCGGATGATAGAGCAGTCGCTGAAGTTGAATGTTAAGGACATCAGGGACATTCCAAAAGTGGAGCGTGAGTCGCTTGAATTTGCCCGTCAGCAGCAGATCAAGCAGGAGTTGTTCATTTTTCTTTTGAAAAAGAGAGAGGAGACCGCAATCGAAAAGTCTTCGACTGTAGCAGACGGTATCATAGTAGATGCCGCATTGACAACCGGTATTGTTGCTCCGGACAAGCGCAGGATACTGATGATCTCTTTCCTGATAGGAACCATGTTGCCGTTTGCGATAATAATGATACGCAGGGCGCTGAATATCCGCATCATCAGTAAAGGAGATATTGTTAAGGCAACCACCATTCCGATAATAGGTGAGATAGGAAACAATGGTAGCGGCGAGAGTGTAGCGGTGACCCGCAACAGTCGTACGATCATATCAGAGCAGTTCAGGGCACTGCGTACTAACCTTCAGTATCTGCTGACACGCAATGACCAGAAGGTGATCATGGTAACATCGAGTATGAGTGGTGAAGGAAAGTCATTTATTGCGATCAATCTGGCCGTGACATTGTCGTTGTCAGGTAAGAAAGTGGTGATCATGGAGCTTGACCTCAGGAAGCCGAAGATATCGAAGATGTTGGGTCTGAACAATGAAGTGGGTTTTTCAAATTATTCTATAGGTAAGGCATCGTATGAAGAGGTGCTGATCCCGTCGGGAGTGGATTCCAATCTTTTTGTGCTGCCTTCAGGTCCTATTCCTCCGAACCCTGCCGAGTTGGTGCTGCTGAAAAGCACTCATGACCTTTTCGAGATGTTGAGGCGGGACTTCGATTATGTGATCATAGATACATCTCCGGTAGGTCTTGTTACCGATGCTCAGTTGCTGAATCGTTATGCAGATACCGCCATGTACGTGGTTCGTCAGGGATATACCTATAAGCAACAGTTGGGCATACCCAATGAGTTGTACTACAGCGGACGCATACCAAAGTTGAACATTATTCTGAATGACGTAGTAGCGAACCGTGGCTTTGCTTATGGTTATGGCTATGAAGAGGGCTATGGGTATGGTTACGGCTATGGGTATGGTTACGGATATGGATATGGATATGGCTACGGCTATGGTTACGGTACTTATGGCGACGGCTACTATCTGGAAGAAGAAAAGAAGCGGAAAGGTAAGGGTCTTGGCTCTTTCCTGAAAAAGAAAAATTCATAAATCCAGCAGATATTTACACTGTGCAAAGCGAACATTTGATGGTGCAACATCAGACAGAACACGATAATGAAAACTGGGATATTAAGATATCTGCGGATAGCGGGTATCTCGATATTAATCTTCGTGAGATCTGGCGTTACAGAGATCTGCTGATGATGTTTGTGAAAAAAGACATTGTAACTGTATATAAGCAGACGATCCTGGGGCCTATCTGGTTTATGCTGCAGCCTATACTTACGGCAATTATCTACGCTTTCATTTTCGGTCAGGTGGCGCGCATCTCAACTGGCAATGCCCCTCAGATTTTGTTCTATCTGGGGAGTTTTACGATATGGAACTACTTTGCCGAGACCTTTAAAGTGACCTCAAAGACTTTTTCTGAGAATGCAACTGTATTCGGAAAGGTCTATTTCCCCCGCATTATCCTGCCATTGTCGAAAGTGATCTCAGGTATCATAAAACTGCTGATACAGTTTCTGCTCTTCTTTGTCATCTGGGCATATTATCTGTGGGTGAAGGAAGCGATAACGCCCAACTGGCACATGGTATTTTTTCCCGTGATACTGGCGCTCATCGCCTTTATGAGCTTGGGTTTTGGTATCATCATCACTTCGTTGACTACCAAGTACAGAGACCTGAACTTTCTTGTAGCGTTTGGAATCCAGTTGCTGCAGTTTGTAACACCGGTTATCTTCCCGATCTCATCAATCAAGAATCCCTCTTACCACCTGTGGCTGTGGCTAAACCCACTTGCATCGTTGTTTGAAGCGTTTAAGTATGCATTTCTGGGGCAGGGTACAGGGGTGTTCAATTATTATTGGTTGGGCTATAGTGTTATCTGGACGATAGTGGCACTGGTAGTGGGTATAGTAATTTTTAACAGGGTAGAAAAGAAGTTCATAGATACAGTATAGACCTCATGAACAATGACGTTGTCATAAAAGCGGAGAACATATCCAAGCAGTATCGTTTGGGTGAGATAGGCACGGGTATGCTGAGCCACGACCTGAAAAGGTGGTGGGCCTTGGCGCGCGGCAAGGAAGACCCGTTTTTGAAAGTAGGGGTTGAAAACGACCGCACCAGGAAGGCGAATAGCGAATATGCCTGGGCGCTGAAGGATATCAATTTTGAGATAAAGAGAGGCGATACATTGGGTATCATTGGCAAGAACGGTGCAGGCAAATCTACGTTGCTGAAACTCTTGTCGCGGGTGACAGGTCCTACAACCGGTCAGATCAAGATAAAGGGGCGCATTGCTTCGTTGCTGGAGGTTGGTACCGGATTCAACCCTGAGCTGAGTGGCCGAGACAACATATACATGAATGGCACCATCCTGGGGATGACCAAGAAGGAGATCGGCAGGAAGTTTGATGAGATAGTGGATTTCTCCGGTATTGAGATGTATATAGACACACCGGTGAAGCGCTATTCGTCGGGTATGTATGTGCGTCTTGCTTTTGGTGTGGCCGCGCACCTTGAGCCCGAGATATTGATAGTGGATGAAGTGCTGGCGGTGGGTGATGCCGAGTTTCAGAAAAAGTGCTTGGGGAAAATGGGCGATGTGGCCAGCCATGGCCGCACGGTGATATTTGTGAGTCATAACATGCAGGCCGTGCAAAGCCTGTGCAAGAGCGCGATGTACATGAAATCGGGCAGGGTTATGGAAGTGGGGCCAACCGATGTGGTGATCAACAATTACCTGAACCGTGAGGTGAAGAACTGCCTGGTGCGCAAGTGGGAAGAGCAAGACGACATGCCGGGTAACGACAAGGTAAGGTTGTCATCGGCGGAGATCGTTCTGCATAACCCTGAAGCCGGCAATATAATTGACGTAAATACTCCGTTTGATATAAGGTTTGAGTTTTACAGCAGTGCCGAGATGGTGAATATGAACCTGAGTCTGGTGCTCAACACTACGGCAGGAGTATGTGTGTTCAATGTGACGACCCAGCCTACAATGATAGCCAAGGGGTGGCATACTAGTGTGTTGTCTATTCCGGGTAAGTTGCTGAATGACGATGTGTACACGATATCATTGTATTTCGTGAAAGACACATCCGCCATCGAGTATGTCATCCACGACCTGCTGACGTTTGAGGTGATAGATGAGCAGCGCCAGGGTGCATGGTTCGGGAAATGGGTGGGTGCTGTGCGTCCCACAACTTTACCGTTCTCGCTAAAATAGATCAACATGAGTAAGAACGTACTGAGGATAAAAAAAGCCGTTCATAGTTTTCTGAAAGAACTACGTTCGGATCCGCATAGGCTGCCCTACATGGGCGACAAACATTATTGCCCCATCTGCAAAACGGGCGTCAATCATTTCCGCACGATAGACTACCACCTGATTGAGCCTGCTGACAGGTATCAGATGGTGTACCCAATGTTCTCGTTCGAGACCATGAATATGTTCGCCTACTCCTGTCCGCGTTGTTATTCCAATGACAGGGACAGGCTGTATGCGTTGTATATTGAGCAGCGTTTGGCCGGCACGCCTGACGGGAAAAAGTATAATCTGCTGGATATTGCGCCCTCACTTCTTTCGGGATACCTGCGGGCGATGCCACAATTAAATTACAGGTCGGCGGACCTGTACAATCCGGCTGATGATAAAGTGGACATCACAGACATGAACATTTATGAAGATGGTCGTTTCGATATTTTCATCTGTTCTCATGTGCTGGAGCACATAAAGGACGATATGAAAGCCATGCGCGAACTGCGCCGTGTGCTGAAGCCGGGCGGATGGGGTATTGCGATGGTGCCGATAACCAATGCGATAGAAGAGACCTATGAGAATGACGCGATAACAACCGATGCGGACAGATGGAAATACTTTGGTCAGGACGATCACGTGCGGATGTACTCTAAGAAAGGATTTGTAGGCAATCTGGAGAAAGCGGGGTTCAAAGTAGATCAGTTGGGGGTAGATCACTTCGGCAGGGATGTTTTCGACCGTCATGGTATCCATCCGCGTTCCATACTTTACATAGTTAGTTAGTTATGATCAACGTTACAAAACCTTTCCTGCCTCCTATGGAGGAATATACTCAGTACCTGAATGGTATCTGGGACCGTAACTGGCTGACCAACAATGGCCCGCTGGTGAATGAGCTGGAGCTGAAACTGAAGGAATACCTGAAGGTGAAACATATGCTGTTTCTGGGAAACGGAACCATAGCCATACAGATAGCTATAAAGGCACTGGGGCTGAAGGGAGAGATCATCACCACTCCGTTCAGCTATGTTGCCACTACCAGCAGCATAGTGTGGGAAGGCTGCAAACCTGTTTTTGCAGATATAGACCCTCATACACTGAACATAGACCCGGCGAGGATAGAAGAGAAGATAACACCGCAGACCACGGGCATACTGGCAACGCATGTTTTCGGGAATCCGTGCGATGTGGAAGCGATAGAGGCGATTGCAAAGAAACACGGTCTGAAGGTGATCTATGATGCCGCGCACGCATTTGCCGTTACAGTGAACGGGCGCAGCGTGTTTGAATATGGCGACATATCCACATCCAGCTTTCACGCCACCAAGATATTTCACAGCACGGAGGGCGGCGCGGTATTTGCTACCGATCCGGAGTTGATAAAGGAGATGTCGTTCCTGCGCAACTTTGGTCATAACGGCCCCGAGACATTTGCGGCGGTGGGCATCAACGGCAAGAACTCTGAGTTTCATGCGGCAATGGGTCTGGCTGTGCTGAAGCATATTGACGCGCTGCTGGCCATGCGCGAAACGCAGGCTGAAATTTATGACGAGGCACTGAAAGGACTTAGGGTACAGAAGCAGACCATTCATGCAGGGGCACAATGGAATTATTCTTACTATCCGGTGATATTTGAAAGTGAGGAGTTGCTGCTGAAGAGCATGGAGGAGCTGAATGCTAACTGGATATATCCACGCAGGTATTTTTATCCCAGCCTTTCTACGTTGCACTACGTGGATCGCTGCGACACGCCTGTATCAGACAGCATCAGCAAGCGCGTACTGTGTTTGCCCATGTATCATTCATTGAAGAAGGAAGACATTTATTTTATAGCACGCCTTTTGTTGAGAGCTCAGAACAACTGAGGAAACGATCCATACCCGGAAAACCTTAGGAAATGAACAAGACCATTTTCAACGATCCCAAGCTACAGGCCGAGATAGCCACGTATGCCCGTGTGAAGACAATAGAGCGAGAGACAGTGCTGATGTCGCCGGGCGATGATATTTTCTTTGTGCCCATAGTGCAGCAGGGAGTATTGCGTATAGTGCGGCAGAACGACGAAGGGAAAGAAGTGTTTCTGTATCATTTGTATCCCGGACAAACCTGTGCTGTGGCTATCAACTGCTGTCAGGGCAAGAAGAAGAGCACTGTGAAAGCGATAGCCGAAGAAGACAGCGAGATATTGCAGATACCTGTGAACATGGTAGATGAATGGTTCAAATATCCTGAGTGGAAGACGTTTATCAATGCCACATACGGGCAGCGGTTTGCCGAGTTGCTGGAAGTAATAGACCTCATAGCGTTCAGTAATATGGACAAGCAGGTGCTGCACTATTTGCAGGAGCGGGCAAGAGCGGCCGGCACCAACGCACTGTACATCACCCATCAGATAATAGCCGACGAGCTGCACACACACCGAGAGGCCATAAGCAGGCTACTGCGGGCAATGGAGCAGAAGAACATGCTGCGGCTGGGGCGCAACACCATAGAATTACTTACGTAGAAAGGGAACATTTGTTCCCTTTTTTATTTTCGGCAGTTGAGACCTTTGTGCGAAACAAACACAGAAGGTTATGAAAAAGAACATGGGTGCCACAGACAGATTGCTGCGCGTGATCGCGGCACTGATCATTGCCGCGTTGTACACAAAGGGTACTATAACCGGAACCACCGGAATAGTGCTGATGGTGCTGGCAGTGGTATTTGTGCTGACCAGCCTGGTAAGTTTCTGCCCATTGTATCTGCCATTCGGTATCAACACTTGTAAAACAGGCAATGCCGGGGATAAAGGGCTTTAACAAAATATTTTATTGTGGTTGGCCTCTTATACAACAAATGTTCCCGACCACGGCTGAAAATGAACTGACCTTTGTGTCATAATTGCAAGAGAAGAATGAAGACGATCATAGCACGGTATAAAGTAGAGATAGCAGGGATGATAGCGGGGGCAATTGTCGGGTGGAGTTATTGGTATTATGTAGGTTGTGCGTCCGGCAGTTGCCCCATTACTTCAAGCCCCACGGTGAGTACCGTTTACGGTGCGCTGATGGGAGTGCTGGGGTTCAGCATTTTTAAGAAAGAAACAAAAACACAAAACAAATAAAAAACAGAAGAGAAAATGGATCAGTTACAAGAATTGCTCAGATCAGACAAGACAACTATCGTGGACGTAAGGACTCCCGGAGAGTTTATTGGCGGCCACGTTGCGGGCAGCATCAACATTCCGCTGAGCGAAGTGCCGGCGCGCCTGGATGAGTTCCGCAAGATGGATAATATAGTGCTTTGCTGCGCATCGGGTGGCCGTAGCGGACAGGTTACCATGTTCCTGCAGCAGAATGGTATCAATTGCGTGAATGGCGGCGGATGGACAAACGTTAACTACTACAAAAACAACTAATCATGTTAGGATTTCTTAAGAAACTTCTGGGCGGAGGCCCTTCGGTGGACCTGGACGCGGTGATGCAGAAAGGCGCGGTAATAGTGGATGTGCGCACCAGCGGCGAATACGCGGGCGGACACGTAAAAGGATCGGTAAATATCCCGTTGGCGAGCCTGGGGGCTCAGATGGGTAAGTTGAAAAAAGACAAGCCTGTGATCACATGTTGCGCGTCGGGTATGCGCAGCGGATCTGCCAAGTCTATGCTTCAGTCGAACGGATTTGAAGTGTACAATGGGGGCAGCTGGTTCAACCTGAAAAAATATGAGAAATGAGTGAACTGAAACAAAGGCTTACGACCAACTGGCACATGATGCGTGTGCTGCGCTTGGTGATAGGCGGCATGTTGCTGGTAACAGGCATACAGGCGCACGACTGGGTGACAGGCCTTTTCAGCTCGTTCTTTCTGTACCAGGCAATAACTGATACGGGTTGCTGCGGCAGCGGAGGCTGCTATACAGGTAACGCGCGCGCTGAAAAGCAACCGCGTGTATCGGAAGAGATAACAGAATACGAAGAAATAAAATAGACACTATGCAAACGAGATCATTTTCAGAGATCATAAGCGAAGACAAACCGGTACTGGTTGATTTTTCGGCGGAGTGGTGCGGACCATGCAAAATGATGGCGCCCATTCTGAAACAACTGAAGGATGCTGTGGGCGAGAACGCTACTATCGTGAAGATAGATGTGGACCGCAATCCGGCACTGGCAAACGCATACAATATTTCGGGTGTGCCAACGCTCATGTTGTTCCGCAAGGGACAGATGCTGTGGAGGCAGTCGGGAGTGGTGCCGGCCAACCAGTTGAAGCACGTAATAGATCAGCACAGCTAAAGGAAAAGCAAAATGAAATACATCATTGTAGGTGCGGTGGCAGGCGGGGCCAGTACGGCGGCACGGTTGCGCAGAATGGACGAGCATGCGGAGATTGTGATTTTTGAACGTGGCGCGTACATCTCTTATGCCAATTGCGGTTTGCCTTACTATATAGGCAACGTGATCAGCGACAGGAACAAACTCTTTGTGCAGACTGCAACGGCGTTCAACAGCCGTTTCAATATTGACGTGAGAGTGCGCACGGAGGTGACATCGATCGATACTGCGAATAAGACTGTGTCCGCCCGCAACCTGCTTACCAATGATGAATACACCGAATCATACGACAAACTTGTTTTGTCGCCGGGCGCTGAACCCATGCGCCCACCACTGCCGGGCATCAATTCTGATGGGATATTTACCCTGAGGAATGTTGCCGATACAGACTACATAAAGGGATATATAGACGAGAAAGGGGCAAAGAGTGCAGTGGTGATAGGCGCAGGGTTCATTGGCCTGGAGATGGCTGAGAACCTGCACGGGCTGGGCCTGGGTGTGACGGTAATAGAAATGGGTGGTCAGGTATTGGCCCCGGTTGATGTGGCGATTGCGTCCATTTTGCAGCAGCACATCAGGGCGCAAGGCGTAGAACTCTTGCTGCAGACCAAGGTGGAAGGCTTTGAACGGGTTGATGGCCAATTAAGGGTGCTCCTTGCGGGTGGCGATGTTGTGGAAACTGATCTTGCGATACTTTCTATTGGCGTGAGACCCGACTCTAAACTGGCAGTGAATGCGGGGTTGAAGACAGGGCGCACGGGCGCGATAGTGGTGAACGAATACCTGCAGACGTCTGATCCCCACGTTTACGCGGTGGGCGATGCGATTGAGTTCGTGAACCCTATAACGGGACAGACAATGCCTACTTATCTTGCGGGTCCTGCCAATAAACAGGGCCGTATCTGCGCAGACAATGTGGTATTGGGCAACAAACACCGCTACAAGGGCGCTATCAACACAGCTATCGTTAAAGTGTTTGAAATGACCGGCGGGTCAACCGGTATGGCATCCAAACATCTTACGGCAGCAGGAATAGAGCACCTTGTATCTACCACTCATAGTGGTTCGCATGCCGGTTATTACCCGGGTTCGCGGCAGATGACCATACAGATCGCTTTCTCACAAGATAGCGGCAGGCTGCTGGGTGCACAGGTTGCGGGTTATGACGGCGTGGACAAGCGACTGGACGTGATGGCGCATATTGTGCAAACCGGAGGAACGATATACGATCTGATGGAGTTTGAACACGCCTATGCACCTCCGTTCTCATCGGCTAAAGACCCGGTGAATATGGCAGGTTTTGTGGCCGACAACATTATGCAGGAGCGTCTTCGCATCTTCTATTGGAACGAAGTGGCAGAACTGCCGGCCGATGCTTTCCTGCTTGACGTGCGTAATCCGGAGGAGTTTCATGATGGCGCCATAAACGGTGCAGTGAACATACCGGTGAACGAGATCAGGTCGGCGCTGGCGGACCTGCCGCGCGACAGGGACATTTATATTTATTGCGAGGCCGGGCTGCGTGGTTATCTGGCACAAAGGATATTGCTGCAGAATGGGTTTAACAGAGTGCGCAACCTATCCGGTGGCTACAAGCTGTGGAAGGCTTGCAACAACGAAAAGGAAATAATTTCACAAACAAATCAGAAACAAACAGTATCATGAACAAGGTTATCACACTTTTACTGCTCGTATTGATGGGCAACATGGCGTCCTGCCAGAGTGCAGGCAAAAAACTTCCTGACGGCACGACGTCGGTATCAGTAACGGTATCGGCAGATGATTTTCAGAAGAAGATGTCTACGCTGAAGAATGTGCAGCTGGTGGATGTGCGTACGCCTGAAGAATACAGGGAAGGGCACATTAAAAACTCGCTCAACATCAACGTGCAGGGCAGTAGTTTTGAGGCAGAAGTGGCTAAACTGGACAAGAAGAAGCCGGTGATGGTCTATTGCCGTTCGGGAAGGCGTAGTGCCTCTGCACAGAGCAAGCTCATAGACATGGGTTTTGCCGAGGTGATCAATCTCAACGGAGGTATCAGCGAGTGGCAGTCTGCAGGCAAGCCTGTTGAATAATAGCCGACACAACATTTTTAGGTTTTTTACGGCATATTTTGAATAATTTTGAGAAATATCCGTTAGAATTGAACGTCGCGGCGGGTCCGCGACGTTCAATTTAAGACCAATTATGAGATCTCCGATAGTTGCATTTGGGCTTTTGTTGTTGCTTGCAGGCATTTTGCCGTCGTGCAAGAAGTGGCAGGATCCTGCACCGCAGGACAATCCTCAGATCTCCAATCCTTACTGCAATGACCCCGACGCGGTGAATTACAACTGGGGCTTCCCCGGCAAACCCGATAATTCAGTGTGCTATTACGCGTCCGACCTTTTTCAGGGGACCTATTTGCTGCACGACACCATTTACGATCCGAACTCTGAACTGTTTCTTGCCGCGGATTCTATGTTAGTGACCATAGCAAAGACCGACAAGAAGAAGATCTCCTTGAATGGTTTCTGTCCATCGGGTCAGAAGTTGCTTTTTACCACACAGGCAGCATACCTCGCCTCGGCCGATACTACAGTAGGTGATTCGCTCACTATTCATCCCGGGCAGATATTCTGCCGCACTCAGGATACCGTTACAGGCACCCTCACCCGCGATAAGGTGGACAGTTCGCTTATCTACGTTTCATTTACCGTTGTCAACGACACGGGCACCACAATTCATGTGGGCAGGGCCCGCCGCAAATAAAACATCTATGTTCACAGGCATTATAGAATCGCTGGCCAGAGTGGCCGCGATAGCGCACGAAGGTTCCAACATACACTTTACATTAGAAAGTCCGCTCACGAAGGAGTTGAAAATAGACCAGAGCGTGGCGCACAACGGTGTTTGCCTCACTGTGGTGAGCATAGAGGGTAATACCTATGTAGTGACGGCTGTGGCTGAAACGCTGAACAAAACCAATCTGGGCAAGTGGCAGGTGGGTGACCTCGTGAACATAGAACGCTCGCTGCGATTGGGCGACAGGCTGGACGGCCATTTTGTGCAGGGGCATGTAGATGCTACTGCCGAATGTATTGCTAAAGAAACGCTGGACGGTAGCTGGTTGTTCCGTTTCCGTTTTCCGGCGCAGTATGGTGCATTGGTAATAGAAAAAGGGTCTATCTGCATCAATGGTGTCAGTCTTACGGTGTTTAATACCGGCAAAGATGAGTGTACAGTCACCATCATCCCGTATACCTACGAGCATACCAATTTCAGCCGCATAGAAAAGGGCACGGTAGTGAACATGGAATTTGATGTGCTGGGAAAATACCTGCTGCGTATGCAGGAACTGAACGCCAATGCTTAGTTGAGCTTGGCGGGCACCACCAGCCTGAATTCAGGAATGGCAATAGTCAATTTCTTCTTATTGAACAGGTTCTCCATCAGGTAACTTCCATACATCTTTCCGAGATCGGTATTGAGGTTTACGCCTGATGTGTACTGATAGCTGTCGCCGGGCTGAATGACCGGTTGCTGACCAACTACACCCTCTCCTTCTACTTCCCTGTGTATGCCGTTGCTGTCTTTGATGTGCCAATGACGGCTGATGAGTTTCACCGGGTAAATGGTGAGATTCTCTATGGTGATGCGATAAGCAAAAAGGTGCTCTGATCGGAACGGATCGGACTGTGCAGGCTGGTAAAAGGTCTCAACCATAATACTTACGCCTTCTGTAATTTGTTGCACCATAGTGGTCATAGTTCGGGAACACAAAGATAAGGGGTTATCCGATACTTTTCATGCAGGCGGTCTTATGGGCCAATAGACAAAAGAGCCGCTTCGGTGAGGAAGCGGCTCTTTTTATGTTCATTACCCTTGCGGGAGTTATTCTTAGAAGTTACCCGGGTAGTACTCCACTTTTGCCTTCCTTGTCATTGACTGCTGCAGACCCTGGTCGATGGTGTTGGCCATCTGCCTTTCCTGCTGCATGCGCTGCTGGCCGATGATCTGGTCCATCATGCCGCCATCGGGTGGCAGTGGATTCTGAACACGGTTCAGAACAGTGATGAAGTAAACACCACCCTGACCCTTGATGCCCGGTGATACTGTGTTTGGCTGGAATGCGCTGTTGAACGTATAACCGATCACTTTAGGCTCATAACCGAGGTTAGCCACGTATGAACCACCCAGTACTACTGTGTCGGCCTGTGCAACTGTCTGCTGTGTTTCTGCAGCAATAGCATCAAGAGCTTTGCCTGCATAACGCTTAGATATCAGTTCTGTTTTCTTCTCTTCCCTGATGCGCTGCTCTACAACGGCACGGTCGGTAGGGCTGAGTGTACGCAGACCTTTTTCATTCACAGACACCAGTTTAGCAACAACATAGCGCTCATCGCCCAGCTGGAATACCTGAGATACATCACCAACCTTGTGCTCATACATCCACCTTACCACTTCGCGTGCAGGGCCCAAGCCGTTCACGTTGAAGTTGCTCACCTTCACGTTGTCGCCTACGCGCTTGTCAAGGTTCATTTTCTTTGCAGCCGCGTCAAATGCTTCAGGAGTAGTGTTCTTACCTGCAAATTCGTTGGCCATTCCGTAAAGCGCATTGATAGTACTGTCGCTTGGCGCCAGGTTCTTAGACACAATAGCAAGCTGGTTGCTGCTGCCTACGCCTGTTTGCTCCAGTATCTCGATGTAGTGGTAACCGGCATAGTTGTCGTTAGACACCTTTACTTTCTTGGTCTCACCAACTTTGCCTTCGAATGCGAAATCTGCGAATTCTTTCGACAGGTTCGGACGGTCCATAAGTGTGAAAGTGTATTCACCACCCTTGCTCGGATCGTCTTCAGTATAGATCTTCACAACTGAGTCGAACTTGCCACCAGCTTTGATAGCAGCGATAGCGCTGTCTATTTTCATGCTTGCAGCAGAATCTGTACGCACATCATTGCCTTGCTCCTTGGTTTTCACCAGGATGTGACGCAGTTTCACTGAGTCAGGAAGGTTCTGACGATCCGTAACTTTCAGGAGGTTGAAGCTGCCGCTTTCGTAGTATGGGCCGAAGATCTGGCCTACCGGCAGCGTCATGATCGTGTCGGCATAGCGAGATTTGAGTGTGCGCTTGTTGAAGTAAGCCTTTGTGTAGGAGTTCATCACATCGCTCTTACCGTTCACAAACGTTTCGATATCTTTTGTCGTTCCGAAGTCGGCACGCAGCTCTTCAAGAGAAGCGAGTGTGCGTGCTGTGTCTGCAGCAGACGGGATGATCTCGAAAGAAACATACTCTATGTTGCGTGTAGCCTCATCGTTGGTGAAGAGTGCTGCATGCTTCTGCATGTATGCTTTGATGTCATCATCAGATACTTTCACTTCTGCATCAGATACAGCAGAGAAAGGAACCTTTACGTAACGGATAGACGCGTTACCGTTCTGTTCAGCCATCATACGCTTCATCTGATACTTAGGCATGTATGCGCAGTTGGTGAACATTGACGTGTACTTGCGAACGCGTGCAGATCGCTCTACGTAAGCTTTTACAGCAGCCCACTGTTCGCGTACTTTACCGTCCGGATCGATCTTGTCGCCGCGGTCGTTCAGTTCTTTTTCAAGACCTTTTACGCGACCCGGATCGAAGTTGCCCGACTGAGGATCTGCGAAAATGCGCTGACCACCAATAGTAAAGCCCTGCACCATACCGTCGGCATTGCCGCCATATATAAGCTGGTCTTTTTCTTCTTTAGACACGTCTATGCCCAGTTTGTCGCACTCGGCATTCACCGTTGCTTCAAACACCAGCATCTGTATCAGCTGTTCGCTCATCTGCGCGCGTGACGCGTCATCCAGCGGACGGCCGTTGTTGTACATAGAGTACAGTGTTTCGTATTCTTTAACCCTGGCACTATATTCTTTGGGGTCGATCTTAGTGCCGTTAATTTCCATCACATTGGCATCTCTGCCGTTGAACAGTGTAGAAAGAGAACCACTTGTAGCATCAGAAACGATGAAGCCAACCAGCGCCAGTGCAATGATACCACCTGCTATTTTTCCGTACTTGTCTCTTATTGTTGTAATTACAGCCATTGTAGGTTTGTATTGTATATTATGTACCTGTCTCTTATACACATCTGACGCTGCCGACGACGGA
>JACSRV010000118.1 GCA_014879545.1 Chitinophagaceae bacterium
CTGACATTCCGGAAGAATACTTTAATACATAATTTCCGTTTTCTAATAACTGACCTTGTTGAAAATCAAGATTTGTAGGGCGGTATTTTTTTAGTATACTGTCCTTAAATGACTGGTGCTTTATATCATGGTATATGAACACAGATGGCAAATACCAGTAATACCCCGACACATCATATGAGATCACTGCTTCTGTTCCTTTGTGTTGCCACCTTGGATAAAACCAAAATGAAGTAAATAAAATGACAAAAACGGAAAACCAGAAGGAGAGGCGAGATAGCATTTTTTTATTTAAGGTAACGAAAGATAAAAGAAATATCCTTGCGCAATACAATACTCATGCCAGGAATTATGCATTTTTACACAATAACTTTTAAGTTCCGGCAAAACGACAAAAAGGCCACTTGAGATGATTCTCAAAAAAGAATAATAGATGGCGACTATTTCCGCATCCCATTCAGTGCAACTTTATTAATTTTACGACCGTGATACCAAAACTCAGATATCTGGCCATTTGCCTGGCAACGTTAATAATTACCTCGTTCTCTGCTTGCAAAGAAAAAAAGGCTGACGACTTTTCTGATATTAAAGGAAATTATTTTTCTATACGTCAGTATGCACTCGACCAGTGGAACATGTACTATGGTGAGCCATTCCTGATATTGAAGACGGTGCGGGTGAACAAAGGAAAATACGATAGCAGCTACACCACGTCCGACACTCTAAATTGGGGCAACATCTTCAGGGAATTTTTCGCAACCGAGATTAGCGATCGCAGCTACCTTGGCAAGTACAAATTCACCCAGTTCGATGACGAACAGGACGAAACGCACAACTTTTTCTACGAAGCGATAGAGGAAGACCTGTATACACGTAAGCTATTGATAGCAATTGACCGATACTCGAAAAAAGTGACCGGCATTTATATTGAAGGTCGCGAGCACAGCATATTTGACGACCGCCTCGTGAAACTCTACTACAAACCCATGAAACGGATTCAGATACAGGTGACCGAAACACCTATGTTTGGCGACAAGGTGCACACTGTGACCGAGTATGAATTCATGAGGTAACCATTAGGACGGCGTAACAGCGGCGTATGACAAGAGAGGAATTCAGTGAACTGGCGCAAACGATCCCACACAGTCCGGGTTGCTATAAGTATTACAGCATTGAGAACGAGTTGCTGTATGTAGGCAAGGCAAAAGACCTGCGAAAAAGGGTAAGTTCGTATTTCAATAAGGCCCTTGACAATAACAAGACCAGGCGGCTTGTTTCTCTGATCAACAGTCTTGACTTTACCGTAACCGAGACCGAGCATGACGCTTTTTTGCTGGAGAACTCGCTCATAAAACACTTTCAGCCACGGTTCAATATTGCGTTGAAAGATGACAAGACCTATCCTTACGTAGTGATCCGTAATGAACCGTTCCCACGGGTATTCCTCACACGTCGGCTCATAAGAGATGGTTCAGAGTACATTGGCCCGTTCACAGGCGTGCTGCAGGTGAAGGAATTGCTGGAGATGGTGAAACAGAATGTGCCGCTGCGTACCTGCAACCTGAACCTTGCTCCGGCCAATATAGCACGTGGCAAATACAAAGTGTGCCTTGAATATCATCTGGGCAATTGCAAAGGGCCTTGTCAGGGATTTCAGTCGGCCGACGAGTACTATGCCGACCTGCAACAGGTGCGGCAGATACTGAAGGGTAACATCGGCGAAGTGCTGAAACACCTGAAGCAGCAGATGCAGGAACATGCCGCCCGCCTTGAATTTGAAGCAGCCCATATTGTAAAACAAAAGATGGACTCGCTGCAGAATTACAACAGCCGGTCTACGGTAGTGAACCCACGCCTTAACGATCTTGATGTCATATCTATCCTCGATGACGAGAAGAACTTCTATGTGAACTACATGATGGTGATAAAGGGCAGCATCATTCATGTAAAGACGGTTGTGGTGGAAAAAATAATGGATGAGACAGAGCGAGACGTGCTATCGCTGGTACTGGACAGAATGAGGGGTACTTTTCACAGCAAGGCAAAAGAGGTAATAAGCGCGATAGACATAGATGTTGCAGACGAGGGTATGAAAGTGACGGTGCCGAAAATGGGAGATAAAAAGAACCTGCTGGACATGAGCACCCGCAATGCCTTCATCTTCAAGGAAGACATCAGACGCCGAAACTCGCTGATGTTACAGGAAAAAACAAACGAGCAATACATGGCCGTGCTGGAGGAGTTGCAGGATTCACTGCAACTGCGCGAGCTACCTGTGCACATAGAATGTTTCGATAACTCCAACTTTCAGGGGGCCTACCCTGTAGCGGCCATGGTATGTTTCCGCAACGGGCAACCAGCCAATAAAGACTACCGGCATTTCCATATCAAGACCGTTGAGGGCATTAACGACTTTGCCTCCATGAGCGAGGTCGTATATCGGAGATACAAGCGGCTGACAGAAGAAAAGAAACCGCTGCCACAACTGGTGATAATAGATGGTGGAAAGGGACAACTGGGCGCGGCACTTGAAAGTATAGAGAAACTGGGACTCACAGGCAGGATGGCATTGGTGGGGCTGGCAAAACGTGAAGAATCGATATTCTTCCCCGGCGACACCGACCCGATACAGCTGCCTTATGACAGTCCGGCGCACCTGCTGGTGAGGCGCATAAGGGACGAAGTGCATCGTTTTGGTATCACTTTCCACCGGCAGACCCGAAGCAAGGGCACATTCAAAAACGAGTTGGAGGCCATTCCCGGTATAGGTGCGCAAACTGCCACAGAGCTATTGAAGGAGTTCAGGTCGGTAAAAAATATCAGGTCCATCACCGAGCGGGAACTTACGCGAGTGATAGGCGCTTCGAAAGCACGCATTTTACGGGAATATTTCGACAAACAGGACGCCGCTCCCACCAATGACAATAACGGCGTCCAATAGCGAAAAGACAGCAGGTATAAAGTGCATTGTATATCTTTAAAGAATGTTGCTTGAAATATGTGCCTATAATATGAGGTCGTGCCGTGCTGCCGAGGCAGCAGGTGCAGGCAGAATAGAACTGTGTGCCGACCCGGGAGCCGGAGGCGTAACACCATCGTGGGGACTGATACAGTTTGCGCTGGAGCAGATCTCGATTCCGGTATTTCCCATGATACGACCCCGCGGAGGAAACTTCATTTATGATGCCGATGAACTGGCCGTTATGAAAAAAGACATCCTGAAGTGCCGGGAACTTGGCTGCATGGGCATTGCTACGGGTGTGCAACTAGCCGACAACAGGATAGATACAGACACATTGGCAAGGTTAGTGGAATGGGCAGGACCAATGGAAGTTACCTGCCACAAGGTATTTGACCGCGCACCGGATGCGTTGGAAGCACTGAACGCGGTAATGAAGGCGGGCTGCAAACGAATACTCACATCGGGCCTTGCCCCAACCGCGGTTGAAGGCGCGGAGGTGATCAGGATGCTCACCGCGGCTGCGGGACCCCATCTAAAGATCATGGCGGGTGGAGGCGTACGATCGGCAAATATTGCTGCGTTGGTCGCGGGGGCGGGGGCGCATGAGTATCACACCTCAGCCATTGTTTCCAGCGACGGGCAATACCTTTCTGACGAAAATGAGATCAGCACCATTGTCAGGTATTTAAACACATGAAGCAAGTGATCAGGCTGTGAATGGAGAAACAATTTGTACTTTTAATCCCACAATTTTATTGATTAAGATATTTTATATGAAAAAACTGCTGTTCTCATTGTTGCTGGTACCTGTTATGGGTATGGCACAGGATAAGTTGACTGACGCAAACTACCGTGTTTATTCGGTGCGACTGGGTAAGGAAGTTTCACTGAAGGACATTGTGTCTGACATGGACAACTACGATGTGCTGATGTTTGGAGAAGAACACAACGATAGCGTTACTCACTTCCTTGAGGCTTCGGTCTTCGAGCTGTTGCATCTTAAATTCGGATCGGATCTGGCGCTCTCTATGGAAATGTTCGACAGGGATGTACAGACAGTAATGGATGAATACCTTCAAGGTTTCATCAGGGAAAAGAACTTCAAGAAAGACGCGAGGGTTTGGAATAATTACCGCGACTACAGACCAATGGTGGAATTTGCCCGTCAGAAACAACTGGATGTGGTTTGCGCCAATGCCCCATCGCGCTACACCAACCTTGCCGGTCGTAAAGGGCAACGTGCACTGGAATTGCTATCCAAAGAATCGAAGGAATACTTTGCACCACTTCCATATGACACGGCAAGTGGCCAGTACTTCGCAAAGCTGATGGGACTGAGCCACACACCGGCTCCTGCACCGGGCGACACGGCAAAAAAGGCAGCACCACCACCCGCCATGAATATGGGCAACTTCAACATGGTGACCGCCCAATCTTTGTGGGACGCAACCATGGCGCACTCAATTGTGAAGTACCAGAAGAAAAATAAGGGCAAAAAGATCATGCACGTGAATGGTAAATTCCATAGTGATGAAGGATTTGCCGTGGTGACACAGCTCTATAACTACAACTCAAAGATCAAGCCGTTGATCATATCCACTGCCAGCGATGAGGCTTTCCCGAAAGTGAATTGGGCCGATTACAAGCAGAATGGTGATTATATCATCATTACCGATCCGAAAGTTCCAAGGACCTATACGGATCAGTAAATGCGGGGTGTCAGAGTTGAATTCCGGCGAACTATCGCATTAATATAAGTGTTAAAGTATTGCAACAGCGCTACGAAAAACGGGTGCTGTTGTTTATTTTTACGTTCAAATAACCTCAATTGAAGATCTATACACAAGACCTGGTAAAACAATACGGCAAACGCACGGTTGTAAATAATGTTTCGTTTGAGGTGAGCCAGGGCGAAATTGTGGGACTACTTGGCCCTAACGGTGCCGGGAAAACTACCTCGTTTTACATGGTGGTAGGTTTGGTAAAACCCGACACGGGAAGCGTTTTTCTGGACAACAACGAAATAACCAAGCTGCCAATGTACAAACGGGCCCAGATGGGCATCGGGTACCTGCCGCAGGAAACATCTATCTTCAGAAAACTGTCTGTTGCCGATAACATTGCCGCGGTACTGGAAATGACCAAACTGACCAAGGGAGAGCAGCAAAAGAAATTGGAAGAACTGCTGGACGAGTTTCGTCTGCAGCATGTGCGCAAAAGCCCGGGAGATGTACTGAGCGGTGGAGAGAAAAGAAGGACCGAGATAGCGAGAGCGCTGGCGGTGAGTCCGAAGTTCATATTGCTTGATGAACCGTTTGCCGGTATTGACCCTATAGCCGTAGAAGATATTCAGCATATTGTTGCCACGCTGAAGTACAAGAACATCGGCATCCTTATTACCGACCACAACGTACAGGAAACCTTATCTATAACTGACCGGGCCTATCTGCTGTTTGAAGGAAAAATATTAAAAGCCGGATCGGCCGAGGATCTTGCGGCAGACCCTATAGTGAGAAAGGTGTACCTGGGACAGAATTTTGAATTACGCAGAAAAGACTACCTCACTGCCAATGCGCCCCGGTAACGGGAACATGGTGGTGATGTCCTGATACTATTTTATGAGCATTATAATAAGTCCGGCATTCAGAGGTTACATCAAATTGCGCCAGAGCGCGATTGACAACTTCATGCACAACCCGATAGATACCCAGCAACAGGTTTTCAACGACCTGATAGGCTCGGCGCAGTTTACGGAATACGGCAAGAAATACCGGTTCGAAGAAATCAACAACATTGCTGAGTTTCAGAAGAACGTACCCATTAACGACTACGAGACGCTGAAACCCTATATTCAACGCATACTGGAAGGCACGCAGAATGTCCTGTGGCCATCTCCTATTAAGTGGTTTGCTAAATCGAGCGGAACTACAAGCGACAAGAGCAAGTTCATACCGGTGAGTAAAGAATCGCTTGACAATACCCACTTCCGCGCCGGTAAGGATGTGCTGGCACTGTACCTACGTGAAAATCCTTCATCGAACCTTACCAACGGAAAGTGCCTGATACTGGGAGGAAGCCATCAGGTGAATCAATTGAATGCTGCGTCCTTTTTTGGTGATCTGTCGGCAGTGACGTTGCAGAATATGCCCTTTGCCGGCCAGTTGTTCCGCCTGCCTGAGCTCTCTATTGCGCTGATGACAGAGTGGGAAGAGAAGATAGACAGAATGGCTCACAGCACCATCAACGAGAATGTCACCTATATAGCGGGTGTGCCTACGTGGACGATAGTACTCATCAAACGCATATTCGAGATAACCGGCAAGAACAGCTTGCTGGACATCTGGCCAAATCTTGAATTGTACATACATGGTGGTGTCAATTTCACCCCCTACCGCAGGCAGTTCGAACAGCTGATCCCGTCGCCCAACATGCACTACAGGGAGACCTACAATGCATCGGAGGGATTCTTTGCAGCGCAAGACCGTGAGGACGAGGAGGGCATGTTGCTGTTCCTGAATCACGGGATCTTCTACGAGTTCATGCCGATGGAGGAATACGGCAAGGAAAACCCCGGAACACTCACACTTAAGGAAGTGGAACTGGATAAAAACTATGCGATAGTAGTTACCACCAACGGAGGCCTGTGGCGCTACCTTGTAGGCGACACTATCCAGTTTACGTCTCTTTCACCGTTCAGGATAAAAGTGACCGGCCGTTTGAAACACTTCATCAATGCCTTTGGCGAAAACCTGCTGATGAGCAGTGAAGAACTGGACATCGCGGTACGCTTCAAGACCAATTCCTATCGCGGCGGCACGGTAGAAAACATCCATGTGCGGGATGTG
>JACSRV010000247.1 GCA_014879545.1 Chitinophagaceae bacterium
GGCATTGGCTGCAATTGCCACGAATGTTACATTTTCGCCGGCAACTATGCTCGCAGAACTTGCACTGATCAGAACCGTATTTGTAACGGGTGCCTGAACGGTGATGGTCATTGGCGCACTGTTTACCACAGTAGTTGTGCGGCAAGTTTCATTGCTTGTCATCCGGCAAGTGATCACGTCTCCGTTTGAAGGTGTATGGCTGTATGTAGGCCCGGTGGCAACAGTAATACCGTTCACACTCCATTGGTAAGCGGGAGCAGTGCCACCACCGAATGGAACAGCCGTATATGTGGCAGACTGACCCGTGCATACCGTATCGTTTGGTGCCGGGTTAATGCCTACAGTTGGTGTTACAGTTGGTGCTACCGTCATGGTAACGCTATCGGAAACTACCGAAGGTGAGGCACATGGCAGGCTGCTTGTAAGTTCGCAACGAACCACATCTCCATTTGCCGGTGTGTAAGAGAATGAAGCAGTAGTGACACCTGTAGAGATGCTGTTAACATACCAGAGGTAGCCAGGTGTGGCTCCTCCGTTAGTGATAGCTGTGTTATAGCTTACTGTACCTACACTTGAGCAGATATTGGTGCCCGGAGTAGCAGTCACAGAAATAGTAGGGACAACTGAGCCGGCACCGCTAACCGAAACTGCAAGAACGGCAGATGTGCCTGTACAGCCTGTTGTATTGGTAACAAGTACGCGGATATTGCCTGCCGCGGATACGGTATAAGATGAAGACGTAGCACCGGGGATATTGATGCCACCATCCTGCCACTGATACGTGAAGCCAGCAGATACAGGAGCTGCACTAACCGGCGCTGTGCCGCCTGAGCACAACACAAGGCTTCCGGCCGGTGATGTTGTTGCAGTCGGTGTTGCATTTACTGTAACTGTTGCTGTTGCTGAAGATGTGCAGCCAAATGCGTTAGTTACGGTGTAACTCATTGTTGACGTTCCCGCTGCGATCGATGTAACCGCTCCTGTGCCCGCGCCTATAGTAGCAACAGCCGGTGATGCGCTCGACCAGACACCACCTGGTGTGGTGCATGCAAGTGAGGTGCCTGTTCCGTTGCAGATAGCGAGTGTGCCTGTGACAGGGGCAACGGCAATCGGTGAACTTACAGTGACAACTGTAGTGGCTGCGCCTGTTCCGCATGCGTTGGTCACACTGTAAGAAATGGTGCTTGTTCCATTTGTAATGCCAGTAACCACGCCTGTTGATGCGCCTATTGTGGCCACCGCTGGTATAGTGCTTGACCAAACACCTCCGGGTGTTGCATTGCTGAGTGTGCCGGGAGTACCTACACATATAATGCCGCTACCTGTTATTGGTGCCGGAGCCGGTGTTGCATTTACTGTAACTACCGCAGTAACCGGGCCTGACCCAACGTTATAGGTGATGGTTGCAGTGCCGGCAGAAATACCGGTCACAATTCCGGTTGATGAACCAATGGTTGCAACTGCCGGGGTGCTTGATGTCCATGTGCCACCGGGTGTGGCGTCAGCAAGCGTTGTGGTGCCTGTTACGCAAACGGTGAACGTTCCTGTGATCGGGGCGGTAGTTGCTCCCGGGTTCACTGTGAAGTTGTTTGAGTTGATGTTGAAGAAGATGTTGTTTGTGCCTTTTACCTTGATACGCGCCTGAGTTGTAGCAGTCCCCGGGTTCGGGATAGTGACAATGGCGGTGCCGCTGTTTGGCACTGAAGTGGCAACTGTATAGGCCCATGTAACCCCACCATCGACCGACATGAAGATGTCAACGTTCGGAGTGTTGACCGGGGGCAGGTTTGTACCTACTACGTTCCATGCAACAGTCTGTGTACTACCTCCCGTGTAAACAATACCGGTTGTATTCTGACTTGTAACTCTGAAACCTGCAAATCCGTTCCCTGATCCTGTAGAGCTAACGTTGATATGGATAGAGTCGTCAGGTATGCGGAAACAACCGTAGCCGGCCTGAATGTTGCGGAATACCTGTTTGAAAGTCAGGAAACGTGCAGTGTCAGGGGCTTTTTCGCCTGTATTTGACAAAACGCCTGATAGCACATTGGCGAGGCGGGGGAAGATACGGTCGGGTGTGTAAACCGGTTGGTAGCTGCGGAAGATAGGCCCGCTAACGAAAGTTTGATTCAGTCGCTGCCCGAAATCGCCAAGATTATACTGCGACCAGCAATACGTAATAGCAGTATCGCCGCCGCTGCCGCTGGCAGTTCGGCCGCGCAATTCGAACGGAGTTTTGTAAGGAATGTTGTAGGTAGCAGTGAAAGTGGCCACAGTTACCGGTGCATGACCAGAAGACGCAGTTGTGGGGCATGTGCCACCTGTGCCTGACATATATGTCTGGATCTGTTCCAGACTATTGATGCTGAAGTATGGATTACTGTTTGCCTGAACGTTATCGGGGTTGCAGATACCGGCATAGTCCATGATGGTAGCACCGCTGGCCGGCTCAAAAGCGTGTGTTGATGAGGCGTTGCCGCTGCAAGATCCGTCCTGGTTGTTATTAAAAGTATGTGATGAGCCGAACTGATGACCCATTTCGTGACAAACGTAGTCGATGTCAAAAGCATCGCCCACAGGTGATGAAGAGCCGGTTACGCCGCGCGCTTTTTGGGTGTTGTTGCACACCACACCCAGACCTGCGAGGCCGCCCGCACCTGTAGTGAATACGTGACCAATATCGTAGTTGGCATTGCCGATGCGTGTGTCGCAGGTTGTTTGGTTGGTTGTGAGGCAGGAACCAGGATTCGAATTGATCGCATTAAATGGGTCTGCTCCATTTGCACTACCTGTAGCGGTTGGCCAAATTATAGTGTTCTCGGTTGCAACAAAGTTCAGTTGAACTGCAATTTCACGATTGTAAACGCCATTTACACGGTTCATGCTGGTGGTCATGGCACTGAAGCATTGTCCGATAGTAGGCGACCCGATGCCCGTTGCGGCCTGACAATAGAAGTTGTTAGCTGACAGTGCGAGCCGGTATGTGCGGATGTTCGTTCCATTAACAGTTAGCGCCATAGGTGTTGCCGGTGTACTTTCCACAGCTCCCGTTGCGCTCGTTCCTGACGGATCGTAGATCTTTAGTTTGCCCAGATTGGTTGGTGGAAGAAGTGTCTTAAGTGATTCCATTTTTGCTCCCGCAGGTGCTGCCTGGTCCTGAGACGTTATCTCGCATAACATGCGGTGCGCCATCGCACGGTCTTCATTGCGTTTGTCGTGCACAATGTAGTAGCCATCATTCAGGTTGTCGTACGGATCAACGAATGAAACTGACTCTCCATTGAAGATCGCGGCATGGAAACCGAATTCAGTGAAGTCGAGTTTTGCAGTGACGCGCCTATCGCTAACAGCTTCTGCTGTGAAGGTGCGGATGTCGGGGTATTGCGCGGCGAGGCTTGCCGGCATCATTGGAGTTTCCCATACTCTGAATTCGCGAAAAGAACCATCGGGCAGAGGCAACGACATCACCTGAGCATCGGCGTAGGCCTGCGGTAACGCCCACAGTTGTGCTTTCAATGCCGGCACATTCACCTGATACACAAGGTATTCAGAGGGAGGCATGCGAAGCAGGCTTTTTGATGGCGCCTGGCTCAGTGGTACGCTTGTCCATGCGGCAGGTGCTTTTGCACTCAGGTCGGCATTGCCGATAAACAACGACAATGCAATACATGTAAAGATTTTCTTCATTTTATGGTCCGCTTATTTGGAGTTGAAGTTAGATAAAACTAATGAGAATATAAAACCCATGCGTGTGAAGGAGAAGGTTGGGAAGCAGTGTCGCCAAGGAATAAGGTAATAACCGGTGGCAATAATTTCGCCTGATCCTTTCATTGAATACTACTCAATAAGAGCAGCGCCACGCCAAGTTCTTATTTTGGCCAAGCAGCGGTTCCGGTGTTGGGCCTAAAATCAGGGTTGTGGTTGGCGGGTATTCCGCACCAGCTACCCGGTTATGTACCGCACAATTTCTCACAAGTGCGCATTTTTTTTATTTTGCGCAGTTTGGTGCGTTTTTATTGATTATCAATGGGTATGTGGGAAGTTTTGCTTCTCACGGCTTCCCAAAACTGCGCAAAAACTTCTCATCCCGAATGACTCGGGACCGGCAGGCTTCTGCGCAGAGTGAGAAGCGATTCCTCACAAGCGTTTTCGGGGCAAGCGACAACAATAAATTAAAATAATTCTAGGTGCCTATCATGCTTATTTCCTTCGACAAAGCGACAAGTTACAAACGGGATGGCAATGGAGCAAAAGGGAAATCTATGATAGTGCGTTTTGTGTAGTGTGATAGGACGGAATTGGGAATTAGGAGTTGGGAATTTGGAATTGGAAGGGTATGGAAGCCGGACTTTGCTAAAAAACATAGTCCCTCCTTTCAATTATTTCGCTTGTACCCGTGAACGCAAAAAACAACACCTGCACGGGCAAAAAAGCGGGAGCCCGCCGTGCGGCGGGCTCCCGAAAGTAATTGTCAGTAATTGTTACTTACCTGCGAATTCGCTCCTGATAACGTTGAGCGCACCGCCGGCTTTGAACCATTCGATCTGCTGTTCGTTATAAGTGTGATTCACTTTGAACTCTTCTTTTGTGCCGTCTTTGTGGTTAAGAACCACTGTGAGCGGAGAGCCCGGAGCGAAAGATGTCAAACCAACTATGTCTATGCTGTCATCTTCCTGAATACGGTCGTAGTCGGCCTTGTCAGCGAAAGTGATAGCCAGCATGCCTTGCTTTTTCAGGTTGGTCTCGTGGATACGCGCGAAGCTCTTTACGAGGATCACGTTCACACCCAGGTGACGTGGCTCCATCGCTGCGTGCTCGCGGCTGCTGCCTTCACCGTAGTTTTCGTCACCTACAACAATGCTGCCAATGCCTGCTGCTTTGTATGCGCGCTGCACCTTTGGAACTTCGTCGTAGTTGCCATTCAGCTGGTTTTTCACCTTGTTGGTGTCCATATTGAAGGCGTTTACGGCGCCAATAAGCATGTTGTTTGAGATATTATCGAGGTGACCACGGTATTTCAACCACGGACCCGCCATAGATATATGGTCTGTTGTACACTTGCCGAATGCCTTAATAAGGAGTTTCAGGCCGATGTAGTCTGAACCGCCCCATGGTGTGAATGGTTCGAGCAATTGCAGACGGTCGCTTGACGGGCTTACAATCACCTGAACGCCTGAGCCATCGGCAGCAGGAGCCACATAACCCGGATCTTCCACAGAGAAGCCTTTTGGAGGCATTTCGAAGCCCTGTGGTTCGTCCAGCATTACTTCTTCGCCATTTTCGTTTTTCAGTTTGTCTTTCAATGGGTTGAATGACAAACTGCCTGATATTGCGAACGCTGTAACGATCTCCGGAGACGCAACAAATGCGTGCGTAGAAGCCAGTCCGTCGTTACGCTTCGCGAAGTTGCGGTTGAATGAAGTGACGATCGTGTTTTTCTTGTTTGGATCGGCTACGTGGCGAGACCACTGACCGATGCACGGTCCGCAGGCGTTTGCGAGCACTACACCGCCCATTTTGTCGAAAGTGCCGAGGAATCCGTCGCGCTCGATAGTGAAACGTACCATTTCGGAACCCGGAGTGATAGTAAATTCGCTCTTAGCTTTCAGGCCTTTATCCATTGCGTTTTTGGCAATGAATGCAGAGCGTGAGATATCTTCATAAGAAGAGTTGGTGCAAGAGCCGATGAGTGCCACTTCAACAGCATCAGGCCATCCGTTAGCTTTCACAGCAGCAGCCATTTCGCTGATTGGTGTTGCCAGATCTGGTGTGAACGGACCGTTTACGTATGGTTCCAGTTCGCTCAGGTTGATCTCGATCAGCTGATCGTAGTATTTAGCAGGGTCTGCGTAAACGTCAGCATCCGGACGCAGGTGTTCTGCAACACCTCTTGCCAGATCTGCAACGTCTGCACGATTGGTGCCACGCAGGTAGTCGCCCATTTTCTCGTCATAAGCGAACATAGAGCATGTAGCACCTATCTCGGCGCCCATGTTACAAATGGTAGCTTTACCTGTGCAGCTAAGGCTTTCAGCACCTTCGCCGAAGTACTCAACGATAGCGCCGGTTCCACCTTTTACAGTGAGGATACCTGCAACTTTAAGGATGATATCTTTAGCCGATGTCCAGCCGCTCATTTTTCCTGTCAGCTTCACACCTATCAGTTTAGGCATTTTCAGCTCCCATGGAAGGCCAGCCATCACGTCAACCGCGTCAGCACCACCTACTCCGATAGCGATCATACCCAGACCGCCCGCATTAGGTGTGTGGCTATCTGTACCGATCATCATACCACCGGGGAATGCGTAGTTCTCCAGCACAACCTGGTGAATGATACCTGCACCGGCGCGCCAGAAACCTATTCCGTACTTATTAGATATTGAAGCGAGGAAGTCGTACACTTCTTTGTTTACGTCAACTGCTGTAGCGAGGTCGGCATTAGCACCTACTTTCGCCTGGATGAGGTGATCGCAGTGAACGGTACTTGGTACAGCTACTTTGTCGCGACCGCAAGTAGAGAACTGGAGCAACGCCATCTGAGCGGTTGCATCCTGCATAGCTACGCGGTCGGGCGAGAAGTTAACATAGTCCTTACCACGTGTGTAAGGTGCAGATGGTGTTTCGTACGCATGTGCGTATAAAACCTTTTCTGCAAGTGTCAGAGGGCGGCCCAGCATTGTGCGGGCGGCAGCTACCTTTCCAGGTAATTGTCCGTAGATCTTACGGATCATTTCAATATCAAATGCCATATCAGAGAGTTAAATGCTATTTAAGAGGTGGCGAAATTACCGATTCTG
>JACSRV010000149.1 GCA_014879545.1 Chitinophagaceae bacterium
TCCGTCGTCGGCAGCGTCAGATGTGTATAAGAGACAGGGCTATAAGTATGATCGAACCAATCATTAGATCTTGAAGTGAGAGAACGCTTTGTTCGCCTCAGCCATACGGTGCGTGTCTTCTTTCTTTTTGAAAGCACCACCTTCACCTTTTGCAGCAGCTACGATCTCGTTCGCCAGTTTATCAGCGATGGTCTTTCCATTACGCTCACGAGAGTAACGGATGAGCCATTTCATGCTCAGTGAAATCTTGCGGTCAGGGCGAACTTCAGATGGAATCTGAAACGTTGCACCACCAATCCTGCGGCTACGAACTTCTACCGCCGGAGTTACGTTTACAAGTGCCTTCTTCCATATCTCATAACCATCTTCATTGGTCATTTTAGCCACTTTATCAAGAGCATCATAAAATGCGCTCAATACGATGGTCTTATTACCACCCCACATAAGGCAGTTTACGAAACGTGTTACGTTCTTGTCGTTGAATTTTGGATCCGGTGCTAACGGAAGTTTTTTTGCTTGTGCCTTTCTCATCTATTGATTGGCTTATATTATAGTGAACTAATTATTTTTTACCCGCTGGTTTTGCTGCAGCGCCTTTTTTGTCTTTCTTAGTACCGTACTTAGACCTGCTCTGCTTACGGTCTTTAACACCCGCAGTATCAAGTGCACCACGCACGATGTGGTAACGTACACCCGGAAGATCCTTAACACGACCACCACGGATCAGCACGATCGAGTGCTCCTGGAGGTTGTGACCTTCACCCGGAATGTAGGCGATCACCTCTACTTTATTAGTGAGACGCACTTTCGCTACTTTACGCAGCGCAGAGTTTGGTTTTTTAGGCGTAGTAGTATATACACGGGTACATACTCCACGGCGTTGAGGACATGCGTCCAGTGCGCGTGATTTTGATTTTGTCCGTATCTGTTCACGGCCTTTACGTACTAATTGCTGTATTGTAGGCATTGCTTACGTTCGTAATAAATTAAAATGGAGTGCAAAGGTAAGGCAAATAATTTATTATTCAAAAAAGTATCAGAATATTTATTGCCATTTTTTTTACACAGGGAAGCAAATGTACGCAAAATGTAGCTCCGGAAGTCACAAAACAACAGTCGCAGGGTGTCATTTCAGTCATTTTTAACGCTTTCAAACAATCACATTTCTGTCTTTTTCTGTTACTTTTGTTAGCAACCGGCCAAAATCCACTCGGTATTAAGAACAATTATGCCTTCAGTAGCACTGCAACAAAACAAACAACCGGCAATAAACAATAAGGCCCTCCTGTGGACCATTGTCGTTCATGTGATGTTGCTATTACTGTTCATGCTATTCAAATATACCATACCCACAACACAGGTAACAGAAGTAGGCGGCGGGCTTGAAGTGAACCTTGGCACAAGTGAAGATGGTAGCGGAACCGATCAACCGATGTCTAAAAAAGACCCGTCGGAATTCAGAGCTACGGTTGTCTACAAAAGTGTGGCAGTTAAAAGCTCTGTACCCCAGAACATTATGCAGGCAACTGATGCCGATGCCCCGTCAATAAACAACACCAGCAAAAAGAATGGTCGCGATGACGCCAACGACAAGGGCAAAGCGCAACCCAGCCCTCGCTACACTTATCCCGGCGATGTAGGAAAGGGCGGCAACAGTGCCGTTCAGGATATGGCAGGCAAGAGCGAAGGTAATACTACCGGCAATGGCGACAGAGGCGTTCCGGGTGGCACACCGGGCGCAGACAACTATACCGGAACTCCGGGCAACGGAACCGGCGGAATTGGTCACACTTTATCCGGCCGACACATCTCTCCCGATAAGTTTGAAGCGGAATTCAGCGAAAGCGGAAAAGTAGTGATACATGTTACGGTAGACCGCAACGGAAACATTGTCAACAAAAGGGTTAAGAGTTCATCCGGTCCGAACCTAACGCGGATAGCACTGGATAAACTAGCGTCAGCCCGCTTCAGCAAGAGTGATGGCCCTGAACCGCAACAATTCGGTGATGTTACCATCATTTTCAAAACACGCCACTGATCTTAATTATGGGAAATACCCCAACCTACCAACAGACTTTAGAATACCTGTATGAACGCCTGCCAATGTTCTCACGCATAGGCAAAGCAGCACTAAAACCGGATCTTTCCAACACATTGAAACTGTGTGCCGCACTCAGTGATCCGCAAAATAAATTCAGATCGGTACACGTGGCCGGCACCAATGGAAAAGGCAGTGTAAGCCACGGCGTTGCAGCGGCACTACAATATGCTGGCCACAAAACCGGACTCTACACCTCACCTCACCTGGTGGACTTCCGCGAGCGTATCCGCATAAACGGAGTGCCCGTTGAAGAACAATGGGTTATTTCATTTGTAGAAAGAATGCGCAACACCATTGAAGAAGTACAGCCCTCTTTCTTCGAGATCACAGTAGCAATGGCGTTCGACTATTTTGCAGAACAAGACGTCGACATAGCCGTTATCGAAACCGGTTTAGGTGGCCGCCTCGACAGCACAAACGTTATCACTCCCCTACTTTCTGTCATCACCAACATCAGCTACGACCACAAAGATCTTCTGGGCAATACACTTACAGAGATAGCTAACGAAAAAGCGGGCATTATCAAACCCGACATCCCCGTAGTGATCGGAGAACAACACAACGAAACTGAACGTGTATTCTTTGAGCATTCAGTACATAAACACAGCACTGTACACTACGCCGATTCACTTTGGGGAATGGTACGCACCGGACAGGATCATGAATACCAAAATTTCAAAGCGGTAAACAACGCCAAGCGCGAAATGTATGACCTGCGTACCGACCTGAAAGGATACTACCAGCAACACAACCTGAAAACAATTCTCACTGTAGCAGAACTGCTCACTTATCAAGGATACCGCACAACCATACCTACGACTATTGCCGCACTAGACCGTGTAAGAAAAACTACCGGACTGCGCGGACGGTGGGAAGTAGCATCAACTACACCACTCGTCATATGCGATGTCGCACACAATCCCGCCGGATTGCAGGAAGTCCTGGGGCAATATGGTCAACTGAAATCGATCGGCACCAAACATATCATCCTCGGCTTCGTATCAGACAAAGATGTTGATGCGGCGCTTGCCCTATTCCCAAAGGATGCGACATACTACTTCACCAATGCACAGATACCTCGTGCCATGCCGGCTGATGTACTCGCACAACACGCCAACGCTGCCGGACTCGCAGGAACTACCCACACTGATGTAGGTGCGGCCCTGGAGGCAGCTCGCCATAACATGAAAGAAGATGACGCACTGCTCCTCACAGGCAGTTTCTTCATTGTGGGGGAAGCACTGGACGCCTTGGAAAATAAGTAGAGAACTCAAGCAACGGCACGTAAAACTATCGGCTGTTATTCTCCACAGCAAGTACTGTACGTAATTGCAGATCATGTGCAGCACGCATGATAGCTACTATATTGTCGGCAGTAGCTTGTTTATCAGCGTTGATAACTACCGTTGGCTCAACATCCTGCGACTTGGCGATAGCTGCTGAAATCGAAGACTTTAGAGAATCCACAGCAACCATCGTTGTACCAACAAAGAACTCCTGCTTATCATTCACCGATACCACAACTGTTTGTTTCGCCTTGGTATCGCTCTTTGCTTTCGGGATACTAAGTTTCACAACATTGGGGTTGGCCAGCGTAGATATGATAAGGAAGAAAAGCAACAGAATGAACAAAATGTCATTCAGTGCCGATGAATGTCCCTGCGGATCGTGTGCTTGCCGTCTTCTGATGTTCATCTTCCGTAGTTAGGATTAAATTACTGGATTGTATCTAAAAACTCAGCCGATGCCGACTCGATCTTGTTTACTGTCTTGTTTATCTGCGCGTTCAGGTAAGCATATCCAACGTAGGAAAGCAGACCAATGATAAGCCCCACCGCCGATGTGACCATCTTGGTGTAAATACCACCAGCGATGGTCTCAAGCGAGAATCCCTGATGTTGCACATTGAAGAACAATATGATCATACCCGCAATTGTACCAAGGAACCCGAATATCGGCGCAATGCCTGATATGGTCGAGAGTATTGAAACATTCTTTTCCAATTGGTATACTTCCAGACGACCGGCACTCTCCATTGACTTTTCGATATAGTCTATCGGCTTACCGATCCTGCTGATACCCTTCTCTATAACTCTGGCCACGGGTGTATTGCTTCCTTTACATGCCGCCACCGCTGCTGCCGTGTTTCCGGTAGCAATGGACTGCTGCACCCTTACTACCAAAGTAGGATCGACAGAACCTGCTTTTCTGATAGTCATCAGACGCTCCACAAACACATACACCATGATAATGGAGCACAGAAGCAACGGTATCATCAATGCCCCACCTTCCTGCAACAGATTAAATAATGATATCTTTTCTGTCGAAGCAACCGAGGCTGCATCAGCAACAGTTTTCACTGCAGTGTCGACCTGAAGAAAGAAAACAGATAGTAAAGTCATGCGCTTTTATTGTTCAAGACAAATGTAACTAAAATTGACAAACACCGCGACCGGCCCAAGCATTTGTGGTTTTTTTAACCATTTCGGTCTCAGACCGACCTATTCCTGTTAAAAAAGGCTGTTTTTACGCTATACGCTCAGCACACGTATCATTTCGAGTAGGTCGTCGCTTATAGGCGTATTACCCTTTACTACACGGGCAAAAGGTGTATACACCACTTTATCATTCATAACTCCGAGCATCACCTGTGTGTTCCCGCTACGGAGTGCATTCACGGCCGCGTGCCCCAACCTGCTTGCCAATATCCTATCAGCGCAAGTAGGTGCCCCGCCCCGCTGAATATGCCCCAACACACAACTTCTTACATCCAGTTTTGGAAACCGCAGCGCCACTCGCTCGTGCACCTCCTTGGCACCGCCAAAGTCGTCGCCCTCAGCAACTACGATAATATGCACGGCCTTTTTACGACGCTCGTCCGCATCAATCCGTTTCAGCACCTCTTCAATATCTGTCTTTGTTTCCGGTATCAGGATATCCTCGGCACCGCAGGCAATGCCGCTGTGCAAAGCAATATAACCCGCATCTCGCCCCATCAACTCTACTATAAACAGCCTGTCATGGGCTTCTGCAGTATCACGTATCTTATCTATTGCCTCAACGGCCGTATTCACCGCGGTATCAAAACCGATGGTGAAATCAGTACCGGCCAGATCTTTATCAATAGTACCGGGTAACCCTACCGCAGGAATAGTATGCCGCTCAAAGAAATTCACTGCCCCCCTGAACGTTCCGTCACCGCCTATCAGCACCAGTCCTTCTATCCCATGCACCTTCAACTGCGCGTACGCCTTGTCCATCCCTTCGTTGGTCATGAACTCCTTGCTTCTGGCTGTTTTCAGAATAGTCCCTCCACGTTGAATGATGTTCGACACATCCGTTGTCTGCATCTGCACAATGTCTCCTTCAATCATACCCTGATACCCACGCCTGATGCCAAACACCTCCATACCATGATAGATCCCTGTCCGCACGACCGCCCGTATAGCAGCATTCATCCCCGGGCTATCCCCGCCTGATGTCATTATCCCGATTTTTCTTATCTCTTTAGCCATGACTACAAGTTACGCCCATTCTGTTCGCCCGGCAACCCCAAAACTTAAAAAAATGTTATCTCACATGCAGTTTTTGTCATTTTCGCAAATGCAAGTATCTTTGCACATGGCAATAAAATCTAAGTTCTACGGCGAAGGCCTCACTTTCGATGACGTCCTCCTCATGCCGGCTTACTCCGAAGTACTACCACGCGAAGTAAGTATAGTTACCAATCTCACAAAAGATATCCGAATCAACATCCCAATGGTCTCTGCGGCCATGGATACTGTTACGGAAGCGCCTCTGGCAATTGCACTCTCTCGCGAAGGTGGAATAGGCATTCTACATAAGAACATGAGTATCGACCGCCAGGCCGACCAGGTTCGCAGGGTGAAACGCTCTGAAAACGGCCTCATTCTCGACCCCATCACACTTTCCCCTGACGCAACTGTTGCTGATGCACTCAAGATCATGAAGGAAAACCGCATAGGTGGTATCCCGATAGTGGACAAAAATTCACTTCTGGTAGGTATGCTAACCAACCGTGACCTCCGCTTCGAAAAGAACAATAAGAAAAAGGTGAGCGAGGTGATGACCAAAGAGCGTCTGGTAACCGCACCCATAGGCACCGACATGCTGAAAGCTGAGCGCATCTTGGAACAATACAAGATCGAAAAACTGCCGATAGTTGATAAAAAAGGAAAACTGATGGGACTCATCACTTTCCGCGATACGATCCAGCTGAAAAGCCACCCCAACGCAGCCAAAGACAGCATGGGTCGCCTGGTAGCCGGCGCGGCCATTGGTATCACCGCCGATATCCTTGAAAGGGTAGAAGCATTGAAACATGCCGGCGTTGATGTTATTACACTTGACAGTGCACACGGCCACTCAAAAGGTGTGATCGAAGCGGTTAAGAATGTAAAAAAGAACTTCAAGACATTACCAATCATAGCCGGCAACGTTGCTACCGCGGCCGGTGCCAAGGCGCTTGCCGCCGCAGGTGCCGATGCTGTGAAAGTGGGCGTTGGACCTGGCTCTATTTGCACTACCCGTGTGGTTACAGGTGCAGGTGCGCCACAGCTCACAGCCATCATGGAAGCTGCTAATGCACTTAAAAAGACGGGAATCCCAGTCATCGCTGACGGAGGCATCCGCTACACAGGCGACATGGTAAAAGCTATCGCGGCAGGTGCATCGTGCGTTATGGCCGGTTCTATTTTCGCAGGCACTGAGGAAAGCCCGGGCGAAACGATCATTTACGAAGGCCGTAAGTTCAAGTCATACCGCGGCATGGGTTCAGTAGAAGCCATGCAGGAAGGCTCTAAAGACCGCTACTTCCAGGATATGGAAGCCGACATCAAAAAACTGGTACCGGAAGGCATTGTGGGTCGCGTACCGTACAAAGGCCTTTTGAACGAGGTGGTACAACAGTTCGTTGGTGGCTTGCGCGCAGGTATGGGCTATTGTGGCGCCAAAGACATTGCAACACTCCAGAACAACTCTCAATTTGTACGCATCACTCCTGCAAGCATGGCGGAAAGCCACCCGCACGATGTGGTGATAACAAAAGAAGCGCCAAACTACAGCCGCTGATTCTTATAGATAACATTTGCCAAAGCGCACCGGTATCTCCGGTGCGCTTTTCTTTTTACATACTGTACACCTATTGACTTAATACTCATTTTTTGTACATTTAGTAATATATCTCCCCTTTTTATGAGTTTTTCCCGTAGAAATTTCCTTCGTTCAGCGTCTGTACTTGCCGCCTTGTCTGTCGCAGAAATGCAGTCACTTGCCGCTTCGGCACAAATAGCCGACGCCGGCAAAGACGTGCGTAATGATGACGAAGAATTCTGGAGAAACGTGCGTCTCATGTTCCCTCTGTCAAAAGACCTTACCTACCTCAACAACGGCACCTTTGGTCCATCACCCTACCCTGTTATAGAAGCGGTGAAAGCCGGCATGATGGAAAGCGACATGAACGGTCAGTATGGCAGCTGGGAAAACACAGTTGCGAAAGTGGCAAAGTTTGTAAGAGCAAACGAGAATGAGATCGCGTTGACACACAATGTCACAGAGGGTATCAATATAGGCTGCTGGGGACTACCACTGCAGAAGGGAGATGAAGTGATCATCACTACACACGAACACATGGGCAATGCCATGCCTTGGATGAATAGGCAAAAAGTTCATGGCATCGTTGTAAAAACATACACACCCGCATCAACAGCCGATGAAACGTTGAACCGCATCAACAGCCTTATAACTAAAAAGACCCGCGCCATTGCAACGCCCCACATCCCTTGCACACAGGGTCAGGTTCTACCCGCAAAAGAGATATGTACGCTTGCGCGCGACAAGAGCATCTTTTCTGTTATAGACGGAGCACATGGACCGGGCATGATTCCGCTCGACCTGCATGACATGGGCTGCGACACCTATGCATCCTGCTCCCACAAATGGATGCTCGGCCCGAAAGGCACAGGCTTCCTATACGTTCGAAAAGACTTCCAAAACACACTTCAGTCATATACTATAGGTGCCGGCGGAGACAACGGAAAGTGGGATCTTCTATCAAAACCAATGGCCACCACTTCAGACTATGTGGACAGTGCGCACCGCTATTATGGCGGCACACAGTCAAACGGGCTGTATGCAGGGGTTGTTGCCGCAATAGACTTCATAGAGACGATCGGGGCAAACAATATATACGAGCGCATCAAATTCCTCGGCAAATACACTCAGGATGGACTGCTGTCTTTCGGAGACAAAGTGGAACTCTTGACGCCTACAGAAGAAAGGTCGCGCGCCGGCGTGAACGGATTCCGTGTTAAGGGTATCGACTTCCAGAAGTTTTACGGCATGTGCTCAGAGAAAAAGATGCGCATACGTGCCGTACCTGAAAATGGCCTTAACTCCCTCAGGGTTTCTACACACATCTACAACAACACCCATGAAGTAGACCTGCTTATGGAAATAGTAAAAAAGGCGGTAAGCTGATCTGCTATTCAGTTTTGGAAACGATCTCGTGAATTATGGCATCCATCTCAGCAACTTTTGCCTGAAGCCCGATCAACATTTCTTTCCTTTGTTCGACAGGAGCATCTTCCTCGTCGAGGAACTCAAGAATACCCATCACTGTCGTAAGCGGCCCACGCAATTTATGCGACTGTACCCATGCTATATCCCGCAATCGTTGATTCTTCTCTTCAAGAGATTCTATCATCTTAACATAACCGGTAATATCACGCAAAAAACAACTAACACCTGTCACCTCCCCCGCCTCATTCCTGATAGCTTTGAATCGCAATTGCATGTGTGAAGAGATCGTCTCATTTACCGGCACCTTTTCTATTATGTCAAAACTTCCCGATTCGAACACATTTCTATAACCTGCCTCAATATTAGCTGCTAATACCATTTCAGAGCCACCTCCCGGGAATAGCTGACCTACCGATGGCGATGCACCGCTGTGCCGACAAACCATGTCGCGAAATGCCCTATTGAATGCAAGTAACGCACCCGACTTGTCAACCGACCACAATACGTCATCGGTATTTTCAATTAAAGCCATGAAATTCAATTCATCTGTCCTTATTTTTTGTTGCAGAATCGCCTCTTTTTCTGCACTCAGTTTTGTTAGCTCGGCAGCTTCTACTTTCAATTTCTCATTATGCTTTCGGTAGTCTTTCAACAAACGCACAATGAATAGAATTACAAGAACGGATAACACTATCGCGAGAATAAGTATCACATTCTGCTGCCCGCGTATCTGCATATCCTTTTCAAGTAGCAATATGTGCCTCTCATGATGCGCATTATCTAAACCATGGGCAATGGAGTTATTAAGTACCTGCCTTGTCCGTTTCCACTTTATCTCTTGTAAAGAATCGTACTGCTTCTCTGTCTTATGTTCTTCATCAGAGTTGCCCACCGACTTATACTACCGCACGCGCACACCTGCCCGCCTGATAGATAGCTCCAGCACATCGCACGACCGAATGATCTGAACTGTATCTTCCATCGCCTTATCTACCTGCTGTAAAAGCACTAAAGCCTCTTTCCCGCGCCCAACCGTAACGTACAGATCTGCCAGCTTCAGTTTGTTAAACAACTGATCTTGCAGATTTCTGTTTGCATGGACACTCAATTCGATACTTTCTCGCAAATACCACTCCGCTGAATCCTTTAACCCAAGTTTCCTGTAAGCATCTCCCAGGTTACCCATTGCCACAGACAAAACTTCGTCCCATTGATGACTAGCTCTACTCCCCGAATTATTTTTTCCAGATATAAAAACAATAGCACTGCGGAAATAAAAAATACTGCTATCAGGCATTCCTGCGCCAACGTATGCAAGTCCGGTGTTTGATAGTATCTCTTGGCTTCTTACATCATTCTCTAACGAAACCTGTTTGCACATCATGAGTTTCTCATGCGACGACTTGAATAGCCTTGCAGCCTCTACATACCTACCCTCGCCATAAACTGACATACCTATCCGGTACAGGTAAATAAATTCCCGACAGGGTGATTTAGATCCGACGGCCAGATCTTCAGCTAATTCGTAATACCTAAAAGCTTCTGCATAGTACCCCAATGAATAAGCGCTATTACCCTTCCACATGTAGGTCTTAAACAGTTGCCCCGTGTCAAATTCATCAGGATAAGCGCTGATCAGATTCAGAATACTATCAGCGATTTGGTAAGACTTCCCAAATTCCCTCTGTACTTCCTGCGCATCGGTGTACTTACGCGACAATACCCTGTATTTATCTATCGCACTCAAATCCCTTCCCGCAAGCATGCTATCTATCACATGCCCCGCACGGCTGGCACCCAATTCTTCGGTTGAAAACGCAGCAGACCCCAGTACACTGTCAACGACAGGATCACTTCCTGCACGAACATGACGCCGCTCACAACCGAACGTGAGAATCACCAGCGCGATAGCACACATCCAATACAGTATGTTATTGGTAGGTTTTCCCCGAGATATATTTTTCAATGAATTTGGTTTTACCTACGTCATGCCTTATCCATTCTGATACTACTGCAATTTGTTGGTCGTGAAAAAGAACATTAGACTGATTGCCCTGCGCCATAATAGACAAAATTTATCAGTCACATTTCCCTCTAATTTCAAAGCTACAAAAAAACACTATGTTAGGAAAGTCACAATTTCAAAACCTACTAACATTTGCATGAAGATACTTCCCGAAATTCGAACAAATACTACAATTAGTACCGCAAACTCAATTTATGGCAAGAAAGAAGTCTTTTGTCGCTATTTGTGGCAGCACCCGTACACAGTCTTCCAACCTCTCGCTTTTAAAGGCGATAGCGACGCTAATGAGGGACGAGATCGATCTAAAGATTTTCACCGGCATCGCAACACTCCCCCACTTCAACCCCGACCTCGAACACCCCACACCTCCGGAGGCCATAACGCAGTTCAGGGGCCTGCTTCGTGCTGCAGACGCGATCCTAATCTGTACGCCAGAGTACGCGATGGGTGTTCCCGGATCATTGAAAAATTCTATTGACTGGACCGTTTCCTCCTGCGAATTCTCGAAAAAACCCACTGCACTCATCACGGCATCCTCTCTGGGGTATAAGGGCCACCAGTCGCTTATGGAAACGCTGCGGATTATTGAAGCCAATGTAACCAACCACACCAACCTGGTCATTTCCTACATCAAAACCAAGGTCTCACCAACAGGCGAGATCACTGATACAGGAACAAAAGAACAGATTCTTCACGTTATGCATGCATTGGTAGCACTGACAGACCACCCCCCTTTTCAGGTGATGAACAATCAATATTAATTGCGTTTATTTCCACAAACTCAGTGTATGAAGCGCATACTGGCCATTTTATCTTTCCCGGCACTCTTCTTCTCGTGCAACAACACGAAAGCCCCAAAGGGCGATTCGGCTGGCAAACTGGATTCTCTTTTGTCATCCTATTGGGAAGAAAGACTACAGCTTTTTCCCTTGGAAGCAACCGGCATCGGTGACAACAGATATAATGACAAACTGACCATAACCATAGCACAGTCATTTCGCGACAGCCTCTCACGCTTCTACAAGCGCTATGAATATCTTGCAACAAACATTGACACTGCGGGGCTTTCTCCCGACCGGAAGATCAGTCGCAGCCTGTTCCTGCATGAAATGAAGATGAACCTGGAGGGACTGAAACACCCTACTCACCTTATGCCCATTACGCAGTTCTGGTCCTTCACATTGGAGCTACCGCAACTTGGATCGGGCAGCGGCAACCAGCCCTTCAAAACGGTTGCCGATTATGACAATTGGCTAAAACGCCTTTCTGCAATACCCGCATGGGCTGATACTGCTATTGCGAATATGCGCAATGGCATGATAAATGGCTGGATACTGCCCAAAAGTCTCGTTATCAAAATACTGCCGCAGTTGCGCGACGTAGTTGTTGCCAACGACACTTCCAGCATTTTTTATGGCCCTATCCGCAACCTCCCCGACAGCTTCTCTAATGAAGACAAAACAAGGCTCACGATCGCCTACAAAAATGCCATTCAGAACATTGTGAATCCTACCTACATAAAACTCCATCACTTCTTTGAAAAAGAATATTTGCCCCAAAGTCGAAGCGCAAGTGGCATCATAGGAGTGCCGGGTGGTCTCGATTACTACAACTATTGTATCCGTTATTGGACCACAACCGACCTACACCCCGACACTATCTATAACATTGGCCTGCGCGAGGTGGCCCGAATGGAAGCCGAGATGAACAAGATAAAGGACAAAGTAGGCTTCACGGGAACGCTGCAACAGTTTTTCAAACACATAAGTGAAGACAGGAAATTTTTCCCGTTCACTCAGCCACAGCAGATCATTGATAGTTTCTGGAACATAAAGAAACAAGAAGATCCGCAACTCAAAAAACTATTCAACAATACACCAAAAACTCAATTCACCATAAGGCAAACCGAGGCATTCCGTGCGGCATCCGCAAGTGCCGAGTATAATCAGGGATCTGAAGACGGTACACGCCCCGGCATATTCTACGTACCCATCTTAGACCCTGCTAAGTATAATTGTGTTGCAATGGCCACCCTATTCCTGCATGAGGCAATTCCCGGACACCACTACCAGATATCGTTGCAGCAGGAGAACAAAGAACTTCCTACGTTCCGTCGATTCCTGTGGTATGGTGCCTATGGCGAGGGTTGGGCACACTACTGCGAAACACTGGGAAAAGATCTGGGCCTTTATGATGACCCATACCAGTACTTTGGCCACCTCAGCGATGGCATACATCGTGCCATCCGTCTGGTAGTAGACATTGGCATGCACTACAAGAACATGAGCCGCGAAGATGCCATAAGTTATATGATGGCACATGAACTCATAAGTGAAAGCGAAGCAACTGCCGAAATAGAACGCTACATGGCCATACCGGGTCAGGCACTTTCATACAAGATCGGACAAATGGCCATCACCGCAGAGCGGAAACATTACAGCGAAGTGTTAGGGGATAAGTTCAACGTTGCTTCGTTCCACGATGAGGTGCTGAAGGACGGCTGCGTGCCGTTAAGTGTGCTTAAAGACAAGTTGGAAAACTGGAGCAAAAAGCAACAGTAACGATACGATCATTTCCGAAAAGCCAATAGCCCTCGTGACTATTGGCTTTTTTTGTTGCCATCTATCGGGACCGTGCTCTTCTTTTGTTTGTATCGGGCATTAAAACTTATTCCGATCCTTGGTGACACCCTTAGTTGGAAGTCCCCATAAGAATAACGCCCATTGGGTGGATCTGTCAGTACTCTACCTAAAGCGAACTGTACGTAAACCGGTTCAAAGTTCACTGCAATACCACCACCCACATTGACACCTGCTCCAAATGTAGTGCCGACTGCCGCTCCACGATCGCGCAGAAGGTAAGTTCCCTTTGGCCGTTGATCGACTGCCTTACTCCAAAAACCGTTGACCTCCGGCTGCATATACCAGAAAAAGGCCTTACTACTTCCTATTTTTTTCTTCAGCCGCATAAAAACGCCTGCAGCATTGTAATGCGACACATACCTTCCGTTATCATTATTGGTATAGATCCGATTATAATTTACCCCGGCTATAGACCGATCACTATACTGGTATCCAAGCCCGCCTGATATCCCATACCCTTCCCTTCGGTGATCAAAATTGGCATAACCGAATAGCGTATTCTTTTGAGCAGTTGAAGTAGCAGTACACAACGCAAAGGCCGCCGCGAATACCGTTGATCTGATGAGATGTCTCATGGGCATAATTTTTATCCTACTCAGCGGCAACACCCATTGCAGCCCTCCTCATAGCCGTGGCTGTAGCATCGCCCAGATACCTGTCTATCGTACGTTCTATAAGGTAGATCAGGGGAGTTAAAACTATCGCCATCACAAACTTGTAAGAATAGTTCACAAGGCATATGGCTATCACTCGCTGATAACTCCAATCTTTGCCAATTTTGAATGCGATGAACAATACTATAAAACTATCAATAAGCTGCGACACCACTGTCGATCCCGTTGCACGCAGCCATACTTTTTTCTCACCGGTAGCTTTCTTGATCTTATGAAACACCCACACATCCACCAGCTGACTCACCAAAAATGCACTGAGGCTCCCTGCAATGATCCACATCCCCTGACCGAATATGCCGCCAAATGCCGCCTGCATATCAGGCACCCCTGCCTGCGCCTGGCTCCCTGTCCAGAAAGATGTATCTGGCGGTATCTCTATGGCAGCATAAAACATCAGAAACGCATAGCAGATCAGCCCGACTGCTATATACGATATCCTCCTCACTGCCTTGGGTCCGAAATACTCATTCACCACATCGGTCATTATAAACTCAAGCGGCCACAACAACACTCCGCAAGTCAAAGTATAGGTCAGTCCATCCTCTCCAAGTAAAGAGAACGGCTTAGGCACCAACCCAAGCACCTTTTCAAGGGAAAATAGTTTACCTCCTATGCACTCTGCTATCAGCGCGTTTGCAACAAAAAAAGAAGCAATGACCACAAACAATTTGGTCGGTTTATCGGCAAGTATTTTGTGTACCATTAATGGTGTTTGTCTCTCTGATTTTACCGGCACTATCCCTGACTCTGCATTTTTCGCCCGTTAGTGTATGCCCGCCATTTCTCTATCACTTGCGCCATATCCTGTGGCAATTCCGAGCTGAAATGCACTTTCTCATTAGTTGCCGGATGGGTAAAACCCAATTCCTTTGCATGTAGGGCGTGTCTCGGCAGTACTTCAAAACAGTTATCTATAAACTGCTTGTACTTACTGAACACTGTCCCCTTCACAATCCTGTCGCCACCGTAAGTTGCATCATTAAACAATGGATGACCTATGTGTTTCATGTGCACCCTTATCTGGTGTGTGCGTCCTGTCTCCAATCTCAACTCTACCAGCGTCACATAATTAAATCGCTCCAGAACCTTGTAATGCGTGATCGCCTCTTTACCGTGCTCCCCGTCAGGAAACGCATCCATCACCTTTCTGAATCGCAGGTTTCTGCCGATATGTGCCACTATCGTCCCTTCATCTTCTGGAAGGTCGCCCCACACCAGCGCTATGTATCTGCGATAAACGGTATGCTTCTTGAACTGTGCTGCAAGCTTTGTCATAGCATCGTCTGTCTTAGCGATCACTATAAGTCCTGTGGTGTCTTTATCTATCCTGTGGACAAGCCCTACCCTATACAAGTGACTCACCTCTATATTTTCCTGCTGCAGATAGAACGAGAGGGCATTTACCAATGTGCCGCTATAGTTTCCACAACCCGGATGCACCACCATGCCAGCCGGCTTGTTAATGATCATCAAGGTTGCGTCCTCATATGCGATGTCTAGTGGAATATCTTCAGGAATTACTTCCTGACTCTCAGGCCGTCGGGTCTCAAATATTACTATTACATCGCCTGCCTTTACCTTATAGTTCGACTTTACAACCTTATCATTCACCAGCACAAATCCGTCATCAATGGCCTGCTGCACCTTATTTCGTGTAGCTCCTTCCAATCGGTTCAGCACAAATTTATCCAGACGTAGTGGCTCCTGACGCTTGTCCGTCACTATGCGCAACCGCTCCACAGGCTCCTCGCCTGCTTCACTCAGCTCCGCCTCCGGGTCCTCATCATCCCATATATCTTCCGTATCGTTTGCTTCAGACATGGGGCAAATATAAGCGTTTACCCTCCAACCAACATGGCACGACCTTACGCCAAAATTTCTTTTGGATTTTCATCGGTTTTATGTTCTATTTGTTGAAACTTCGTTAAATTTAGTTGATGAAACAATTCAGTTTATATCCACCATCTGCAACCAAAGCCCCCAAGCCGGGCCAGATTCTCATAGCGGAACCATTACTGAATGATGCCAATTTCACGCGCTCAGTTATACTTTTATGTGAGCACAGCGACGAAGGCTCTGTAGGGTTCGTGCTCAATCATCCTACAGAGATAAGACTCGGCGATATCATAGACGGATTGCCATCAGGGGGACCTATCGTTTTTAAAGGCGGCCCTGTTCAGCCCGACACACTCCACCTGATGCACCGTGTCCCACACTATCTCGGTCAGGGAAAAAAGATCACAAACGGTGTATACTGGGGTGGCTCGTTCGACGATCTGTATGACGTCACCACAAGCAAGCCATTCAACGAATCAGATATTCGTCTTTTTCTTGGTTACTCCGGTTGGGCGCCCGGCCAGCTCGAAGACGAGATCAAAGAAGGCACTTGGCTCATTGCTGATGCCAATGAAGAAATGATCTTTAATGCCAGCAATGATGAGCTCTGGAAACTGGCCATTGCATCGCTTGGCAGAAAATATGCACACCTCGCGCATATACCCACAGACCCACAAATGAATTGATTTCTGTAAAAAGTCCGGATCAACTACCTGATATAGCCGAGTATCTTCAACATGCTTTGAGGGGTCTGCTCGCGTGCATACAACCAATCCTCCAGCTTGCCGTCTTTGCCATATTCCACAACAATGTGTTTAGGGCTGGGTATCATACAATGTTTGATACCACCATATCCTGCCAATTGATCCTGGTAAGCCCCCGTGTGAAAGAACCCGATATACAGGGGCTCGGGGCTCTTTTCTTTATCAAGTTTCGGTAGGAACACCGCATTAATATGCTCCTCCGAAGTGTAGAAATCGTGACTGTCACAGGTAAGGCCTCCTAGGTGAACTTCCTGATACTCCTTATCCCATTTATTAATGGGCAACATAAGGAACTTCTCCCCTATACCCCACGTATCCGGCAACGTAGTGATGAACGAGCTGTCGATCATGTACCATATCTCACGGTCGTTCTGCATCTTCTCATCCAGCACACTATACACAACTGCACCTGCCTCGCCTACAGTAAAGGAACCAAATTCAGTATATATATCCGGAACGTCTACCTTGTTTTTGCGGCACACCTTTTTTATTGTCGACACGATCTCATTGATCATGTAGTTATAATCGTAATCGAAATTCAGCGAATGCTTAATTGGCAATCCACCACCTATGTTCAACCCCTCCAACTCAGGACAAACCTTTTTCAACTGGCAATAGATATTGAGGACCTTATTCAGCTCACTCCAGTAGTAAACGTCATCCTTAATGCCCTTGTTCATGAAGAAGTGCAGCATCTTCAGCCTGAACTTCTCGTTACCCTTTATCTTATCTACGTAAAACTCAAGTACATCCCTGCTTCTGATACCCAACCTCGAGGTATAGAAGTCAAAAGTAGGCTCCTCTTCGCTCGCTATCCTGATACCGATGTTCACAGGATGTTTTGCCCTGATAGATTTCTTGTAGTCTTCAAACTCGTTCTTATTATCAATGATAGGTATCACATTCTTAAACCCTCCATTGATGAGTTTCGCAATGTTACGTGTGTACTGACGTGTTTTAAAACCATTACAGATCACAAATATATCCTTAGTGATCTTCCTTCTTTTGTACAACTGCCAAATGATATCAATATCATAGGCGAACGAGGTCTCCAGATTCACACCATGCTTCAGCGTCTCTTCAACAATAAAGGAAAAATGGGAACTCTTGGTGCAATAACAATACACATACTTGCCATTATATTTGTGCTTCCTTATCGCATCGGCAAACATTTTCTTTGCCTTATTGATCTGCATACCGATTTTCGGCAGATACGTCAGCTTGAAAGGCGTCCCGTATTTCTCGATAAGGTATTTCATATCCACCCCGTTGAATGTGAGGTTATTGTTGTCATTCACGTCAAATCCCTCCTGAGGAAAATGGAAGGTTTGGTGTACGAGGTCGGTATATGTATTGTTCATCTACTGCAACAAAAAAAACGGTTGTTAGTACAGATTTTTACTCAACAAAATTAATTATTTACAAACAGGAATAGCCGTTTTTTGAAAATAATTAATCCTGATATTTTCAACGCCTAACATGCTCCTATTTTCCTCCGGCCAGGTACATGCCCGCTCCCTGCAAGACTTCCATTAACCGCTCAGGGTATTTGCAGGCTCTGAACCCGTACTTCTCATACAATCCATGGGCGTGTATCGTAGATAACATCATCCTTCGCAAGTGTTTCACCCAAGGCATCCCGAGTAAAACATCCATCATGGCAATACTCAGGCCCTTACCTCTGTGTGCTTCCTCCACAAATACATCGGCCAGATATGCAAAGGACGCGTAGTCCGTCACCAGTCGGGCATAGCCCACCTGTCGCCCCTCGCACAACACACCAACACAAAACGAGTGGTCGAATGCTGTCTTAACCAAATCGAATGGTATTCCCTTACTCCAATAGGCCTCCTCCGACAGCCACCGGTGAATATCAACAATCACCATCTTTTCCTTGTCCGTCGTAATGGTATAACCATCTTTCACCAAGGTCATATGTTCCATAACATAGCAATATTTTACAATTACTTCAAGAAGAACCTATCGCGCTGCATCCCTCATCTGCTTATATCCTCTGTTAACCAAAAATACGCTCACTGCTATTGCAACAAATGCAAGCACTATGTAAATATTCAACTGTTCACCAAGTAGTATGCTGCCCGCAAGCACCGCAATTAACGGATTCACGTATGCATATATTGTTGCTACCCCCACAGGCAAAACATCCAGAACATACATGTATGCCGCATACGCAAGTACAGATCCGAATATTATGAGATAAATAAGCGCAATTACACCATCTCTATCCCACCACTTGAATGTAGAAAGATCATCGGCAACCGGACTGATCATCAACATAAACACCCCGCCAAACAACAATTGCATCCCGCTGTTAAACAACGCATTACTTGCCTTGCCGTGTTTCTTGTTCAGAGTACTACCGAGGGCCCAACTCGCAGTTGCAAGCAACGTCACCGCCATACCACCCAAGTATCGCGGATCAGACATCTCAGCAAAATTCTGTCTGAAAATAAGGCCCACTCCTGCAAACCCTAACACCATCCCTCCTACTATCGCTGCATTCAGCTTCTCCCTCCCCACCGACAATAAACCGAACAGAACCGCAAACATCGGCATCAAAGAACATAACAATGCCGCAATGCCGCTTGGTATATACTTCTCGCCCCAGGTCACCCCTCCGTTTCCTATAGTCAGCATCAGAAAACCCATCATCATTTGCCGCACTACGGCCTGCCGCGTCATTCCTGTTTTCCTATCTCTCAGCAATCCCACCAATATCAATAGGAGGCCCGCCACTACCTGTCTTACACCGGCAAATAAAAACGGAGGATAGTGCAACACACCTACTCTTATGGCCAGATAGGTAGTGCCCCACACAATACAGATGAACAATAATGCGAGGTAGGCTTTTGATTGTTTTGTCATAAATATTTCGCCACCGGACGATGGACGCAAAGGTGAACTATTTTATCTAAAAAGACCGAAATCAAATACCCATAAAGGCAATGGTCATTTCACAACCTTACAGGCACTTTTTAATCGACCTTCTTTCACAATGTTCCGCAGCACCTTTTCATCACCTGCCGTCGAACAATCCCATACTTCTGTGATACCCCGCTTTTCCGTTATCAGAAAGTAAAGATCGTCAGCAGTCGGTTGCGCATGTACCATCTTTGCATATTCGGCTCGGGTTATGGCCAGCACAGCTGTAGTAACTGACACATTCTGCGAGGAAACCCAATAGTCGTTTACAAGTTGCTTCGGCACATTCTTGTTTACATCCACAGGTCGCGGCACCCAAATCACTTTCCTCCCATCCGGCGACAACCCAACCAGCACATATTTGCCGCAATCGTGCTTACTCTTAAACACATAGGCACTATTGCCCGGCTTCACCTGTGCGGCAACTGCGCAAGAAAAGAAAACCGAAACAACAATCGTAAAAAGAACTATTGATCTCATATTCCCTGCAATGTATAATGGTCCCTCAAAAAAGAAGAGAGCTTCTTTCGAAGCCCTCTTCAATCAATTAATTCAAGTCACTCACTAGTTCTTTACAAAAGTCCTTGAAGCAACTTTCATTCCGTTATTGATGAACATAACTGTGTACACTCCTGCAGACAGTTCGCTCACATTAAGGTTACCCTTACCATTCCTCAACAGAGATGTTTCAATCTCCCTGCCAAGCATGTCCACCAATTTCACGCTCACAACATCGGATGTTGTGATACCGCGAACTTCGATATTCAGAGTAGCCGTAGCAGGGTTAGGGAACAATTTAACGTCCACAGTTCCTACCGCAACAGGATCAACGCCCGTTGGCTTGTTGAAGTAAACTTTCTGGAAACATCCGTCACGACCTGCGATCACCCAGTAATTCCTTTCAGTAAACCTAGGATCAGGCAAGTAGTATGACTGCTGAATAGCACCTGCTATAATGTTAGAATCAAGTGTAACTGCATCATCATATCCCCACTGGTAACTTGTTGATGTATTATCAGTACAGATCAGCTCCTCAACGAAGTACTTAACTTCTGGTGTGTAAGCTGGTGTGCTGTTAACCGTAACTACAAAGCTATCAGTTACAAAACATCCTGTAGCTGTTATCTGGGTAGTAAGGCGAACTATCGCTGTACCAACTGTGTCAAAATTCACAACTGCATTCTGTTTGTCCGGACTTGTAGCATATACACTTGCGTTCGTAGCGCTCCATGCATAGTTAAGTCCTGCAGGTGGTGCCTGTTCAGCACCGAAATTCTGGTACTGTGCATTAGCACAGATCACTGAACTTGGATGAACAGTGATGTTCGTATGCGGTGCCATTACATTAACAGTAACCACGCGTGTCGCAATATCAGTGCCGCAACTTGTAGTCACTGCATAGCTGACGGTAGTTGTACCTGCAACCAGACCGGTAACAACACCGGATGCATTGATACTTGCAATAGCAGGATTACTACTTGTCCACACACCACCGGAAACAGTGCTGGAGAGTGTGCTGCTGTAGTTGATGCAAAGACTTGCATTGCCTGAAAGGTCACCGGCATCAGGTGCAGGCTTCACAAGCATGTTGAATACTGAAGTATCCCTGCTGCAGTCATTTACTGAAATGTATGACAACACTGCAGTACCTGCAGCCATACCAAACACTTTACCATCAGCATTGATCTTAGCAATCGTAGTGTCGCTTGAACTCCATGTACCCTCGCTGCCAGATGTTGTAATAACAGTACTGTCATTCAAACACAGCTCAGCCGCACCCGTAATAGTACCGGCATTTGCAAGTGCCTTCACGCGTACATCAAGAGTCGAAGCACATCCTGTACCGATTGTATAAGATACAGTTACCACACCCGAAGAAACACCGGTAAGTGTACCATCAGTAGCTATTGTAGCTAAGGTGACATCTGTTGTGCTCCATGTACCACCGGAAGTTAGAGTTGTGTAAACCTGTATAGATCCGACACAAACGCTATCAACACCGGCAATAGATGTTGGCAAAGGATCTACTATAATTGTTTTTGTAACGTTACAACTAGCAACAGGAGTCCTGTACGTGATAGTTGCAGAACCTGCAGCAACTCCTGTCACGATACCTGATGTACCAACAGTGGCAACGCCTGCATTACTGCTGCTCCAGATACCACCTATGTAAGTATTAGTGAACGGAGTCGTAGATCCCGCACATACATTTGTACCACCAACTATTGGATTAAGCGTAGGCTCAACCGTAACCAATTGAGTGATGTAACATGCAGATGTCAGAGTGTAAGTGATAGTAGTAGTACCGGTTCCGGTGCTTACCACGTTACCGAATGCATCGATCGTAGCAACCAATGGGTCACCGCTGCTCCAAGTACCGCCGGTCAATGGATTTGAAAGGAATGTGCTACCACCGACACACATGAACGGTGTTCCGGAAATTGACGGCGGAATCGGATTCACTGTAACCTGCTTCGTAATGTAGCAACCGGTAGCCAGCAATGTGTAGCTTATCGTCACAATTCCCGGACTAACTGCTGCAACCTCACCGCTGGTAGAACCTACTGTTGCAATAGATGTATTGTTGCTTGACCATGTACCGAATGGAGTAGGATTAGTGAAGATCGTGCTCGATCCCATACATATCTCAGCAGTACCCGTAATTGTAGCAGGAAGTGGATTCACAACCACAAAACCGGTAGCAACACAACCCGTTGGCAACGTATAGCTGATAGTGGCACCACCGGCAGACATGCCGTTTACAATCCCCGTAGTAGAGCCAACCATAGCAATAGTCGTGTTACTGCTCGTCCAGATTCCACCAGGTGAAGTTGGCGTCAATACCGTGAAGCCACCCTCACATACATTCATAGAACCAGTCAAAGGACCCGGAACCGGATTCACAGTAACCGTAGTCGTACGGTAACATCCTGTACCCAATATTGTGTAAGTTATATTAGACGTACCTACTGTAACACCTGAAACGATACCGCTTGTGAGACCTATCGGCGCAACAGCAGGATTGCTTGAAGTCCAGATACCGCTGAAAGGAGATCCGTTAGTAAGTACTGTTGTACTTCCCATACAGATGCTGTCCGCACCACCTATCAATGGAGGAGTAGAATGAACCGTAACTGTAAACGAAGTCATACAACCTCCAGGCAGTGTGTAGTCAATCTGAACTACATCGTTTGCAATACCAGTTACAACACCAGTGGAGATATCTACAGACGCAACAGAGATGTTGTTACTGCTCCACGATCCGCCGCTAACTGCATTTGAAAGTGTGATCGACTGTCCCATACATACCTCTGATGGACCGGTGATAGGTGAAGGCGCTGGATTAACAACGATGTTGGTTGTCACTTTACACCCGATACCAAGCGTATACGTAACGGTTGCCGTACCAGGTGCGATACCTGTCACAAGACCACTCGCAAGATCCACTGACGCAACACTTGGGTTACTACAGCTCCAGGTACCACCTATAGAACTATTTGACAACAACGATGTGCTACTCGCACATATTGTTGTACTTCCTGTTATTGCTGGCGGTGCAGCTGTTACTGTGACGATAGCAGTCGCTTGACAACCACCGGCCACTGTGTAACGTATTGTAGTAGTATTGTAAGTCATTGCTGTACCCGTAACCACACCTGTTCCTGCATCAACAGTCGCAACTGTGTTGTCATCACTGCTCCACATACCACCGGGCACACCGTTCGTGAGCGTTGTTGTGTTTCCTGAGCAAATAGACATCACACCAGCGATTGCAGTCGGAACAGCACTCACAGTAGCAACTGTGTACGCTCTGCATCCGGATGGCAATGAATATGTGATCACACTTGTTCCTGATGACAGACCTGTCAGTCTGCCCGTAGTTACATTAATGATTGCGTGAGACGGAACACTGCTAGTCCAGATACCACCCGGAGTAGCACTTGTAAGCAACATTGAATCACCTACACATACCGCAGCAATCTCAACGATCGGAGAAGGAACCGGTTCAACGGTTACTATTTTAGTACTTGCACAGCCTGTTGGCATTGTATAGCTGATAACAACCACACCTTGACCAACGCCACTCACAACACCCGAAGAAGAAACATTTGCAAGAGACAGGTCTGTACTGCTCCATGTACCACCGGATGTTGCATTAGAAAGGACTGTAGTACTTCCTACACACACATTAGGAACTCCAAGGATTGCAGCTGGGATATTTGTGACACTAATTCCCACTGTCGTACGGCATCCTGTCGCCAGCGAATAAGTAACGGTTGCTGTACCAACTGTCAGTGCGTTTACAATACCCGTACCCACACCAACACTAGCCACTACCGGATTACTGATTGACCATGTACCTCCCGGAGTAAGCGAAGAAAGACTTGAACTTGAGCCGAGACAAATATTGGTCACTCCGGATATCGCATTAGGATTTGCATTCACAGTAACGATTGCTGTAGAAGTGCAACCCCATGGAGCAGTATAAGCGATAGTAGCAGTACCTGGGAAGACCGCGGTCATAATACCGCTTGTCAATCCGATTGTGGCATTACCCGGATTCAGACTTGACCAAGTACCACCTGGTGTAAGTGATGAAAGGATTGCAGAAGAACCCTGACAAAGAGACAATGTACCTGCGATAGGCGAAGGAGCTCCATTTACTGTAACCGATTTTGTTACATAACAACCGGTAGGCATTGTATAAGTAATGAACGCAACACCATTAGAAACACCCGAAATTATACCGCCTGTACCTACAGACGCAACAGCAATATCACTGCTGCTCCATGTACCACCTGGTGTAGATGAAGTATAAACCGTGTTTGCACCGATACATACTGAAGATACGCCAGCAAGTGCTGAAGGCAATAAATTCACTGTAACCTGAGCGGTAACAAAACAGCCGGTTCCCATTTTATAAGTAATATTTGTAACACCCGAAGCCACTCCGGTGACAATACCGGTAGTATTACCAACTGTAGCAACAGATGTGTTTGAGCTTGTCCACGTTCCACCCAATGTCGGACTGGAAAGTGCAGTAGTATTGCCAACACATGCCAGCAATGTACCAGTAATGGCCGATGGGATCGGATTCACCGTTACAATTTTAGTGCGTACGCATCCTGTTGAAGGCATAACGTAAGAAATCTCTGACGTACCCGGTGCGATACCAACAACAACACCTGACCCTGTACCAACGATTGCCACACCGACATTACTGCTCAACCAAGTACCACCGATCGTTGAATTGGTCAATGTCGTCGAATATCCCTGACAGGTCGACGCTACACCACCTACTATTGCGGGCAATTGGTTCACAGTGAAGCCGGTAGTTACCCTGCATCCTGTGCTTAGTGTGTAAGTAATTGTTATAGAACCATTTGTGATACCGGTAACAATTCCGGTCAACGGATCTACTGTAGCAACAGCACTGTTACTGCTGGTCCAGGTACCGCCAACTGTAGTACTACCCAATGTTGTTGTAGATCCGATACAAGTATTTGTGGTACCGGTGATTGCCGCCGGAAGCGGATCAACTGTTACGTTTACGGTCCTCATACAGCCGGTGCCCAACGAATAGGTTACAGTTGCTACGCCGGCTCCCATACCTGTTACAAGACCCGTAGTAGTTACTGCAACAAAAGGATCACTTGTGCTCCAGGTTCCACCTGCTGGCGAAGACACCAGATAAGTTGTTTGACCCTGGCATATCTCATTTGTACCTGTGATAGGAGTAGGCAGTACATTCACCGTGAACAAAGCAGATGACTTACAACCATTGCCAAGTGTGTAAGAAATAGTTGCAGTACCATTCGCAATACCCGAAACAATACCTGTAACGCCGTCAACCGATGCTACTGTTACATTACTGCTGTTCCATGTACCACCGGGAGTCGCGTTCGTCAGGAGAGACGTTCCGCCTACACATGTATTCGCCGTACCACCTATTGGAAGCGGAGAAGCGTTTACAGTTACTGTCGCCGAAACTGCACATGTATTTGGCAAAGTATAAGTTATGTTTGTTGTACCAATCGAAATTCCCGCAAGACTACCAGATGGAGTAATTGACGCTACCAATGGATCACTGCTCGTCCAGATTCCACCCAAAAATGCATTTGTATAGGTAGTCACTGCACCTGCACATGCGTTCAGCGATCCACCTATCGCACCCGGAACTGCATTAACGGTAACAATTCTTGATACAACGCAACCGGAAACCGATGTGTAATATATATATGCGGTACCTATTGCATTACCTGTTACCACGCCTGCTGGGCTGACGGACGCTATCGCTGCATTACTCGTAGACCAACCACCTCCCGCAGTAAGCGAAGACAATGTGGTATTAGCGCCAAGACATACAGAGGCCGTACCTGCTATTGCAGATGGCAATGCATTAATAGTTATCGATGCCAATGAATAGCATCCGGATGCAAGCTTGTACGTGATCGTAGCAGTACCTGCTGCTACACCCGTAACAACCCCGGTAGAGCTGTTTATTGTTGCAACCGCCGGAGATGATGATGTCCAAACACCACCTACAGTAGCATTTGCCAGGGTAGTAGTTGAATTAACACACAATGAAAAGGTACCTGTGATAACCGCAGGGTTCACATTTACCGTCAATACTCTTGTTGCTGTACAACCCGAAGAAGAAAGGTAACTTATGGTTGTAGTACCTGCAACCAGACTGTTTACGAGACCGGTTGAAGAACCTATCGCCGCAACGCCTGGCGCACTGCTGCTCCAGGTACCACCCGGTGATGAATAGTTATTTAAGACCGTAACACTACCCTCACACACTGAGGTCGCTCCACCAATTGATGGTGTCGTGTTTGTAGTAACTGTTATCGTTGCACTACATCCTGTGCCAAAAGAATAATTTACTGCGACAATGCCGGCTGAAATTCCTGTCACAAGACCCGTAAGTGGATTCACGTTTACAACACCTGCAGAAGGCGAAGACCACACACCTCCAGGTGCAGTGTTACTGAGTAATGTAGTGGCACCGGTACATACCGTAGGAACGCCGGTAATAGCAGGCGGAACAGGATTCACAGTTACAACAGCTGTCCTATAGCATCCTGTAGAAAGTATATTACTGATGATAGCTGTACCTACTGACACACCGGTTACTGTGCCTGCCGGAGAAACAACCGATGCAACACTCACATCACTGCTACTCCATGTCCCCGTTGGTAAACTCGAAAAAGTAACATTTGACCCCACACAAACAGTATGCGGAGCTGGCACTGCAGAAGGTGTAGAGTTAATAAGCACACTATGTGTTCTAGCGCATCCTGTTGGCAATGTATATGAAATTGTAGTTGTACCCGCGATAATACCTGATACAACTCCCGCTCCTGATACGGTCGCAACTACAGGATTGCCACTCGTCCATGCGCCGCCCGCAGTCAAAGAACTCAAAGTCGAGGTAAATCCGACACATGTCGATGTAGGACCCGTTATCGGCGCCGGAAGCGGATTGACCGTTACAACAGCGGTAGCAAGACATCCGCTTGCACCGCCCATTAGATAACTGATCGTCGCAGTTCCCTGAGACACTCCGGTCACAGAACCCGACAACGTTCCCACGGTCGCAACTGCAGTATTGCTGCTGCTCCAGGTTCCGCCACTAGGACTGCTGGAGAAATTTGTGCTTGCACTTTCACAAACCACCATCGTACCTGTGATGGCAGCAGGAACAACATTAACAGTTACCGGATACGTTCTGCGACAGGTAGTCGGCAACGTATACGTAATAACAGCTGTTCCGTTTGTCATACCTGATACAACACCGCCTGCCAGAGTCACCGAAGCGACAGCAGGTACGCTGCTTGTCCAGTTACCACCAGGTGTGGCGTTAGTTAAAGTAATACTGCTTCCTACACACACTGCCGAAGAACCGGCAATTGGTGCTGGTAACGGATCAACTGTAAGTACCGCCGTAACGTAGCAATTGCCTTTAATGTATGATATCGTAGTTGTACCTGCAGAAACGCCGGTAGCTATTCCGGTTGTCGAAGAAATAGTTGCTACAGAAGTATTGCTGCTGAACCAACCACCACCCGTCGTTGCAATAGTATAATTAGTTGTAGAACCAACACATACGGTTGCACCGCCCGTTATAGAAGGAAGTGCACCATTCACGGTTACCGACACAGTCCTCGTATTGCTTGTACATCCCTGACCAGGATAAGTCACATTCAAACTATATGATCCTGTAGCAGCTGTCGTGGTCGGCGTCAATGCCGCACTTGGCGTTGAAGATGTTGTTGAATATCCATCAGGTCCCGACCAGTTGTAAGAAACAACACCGCCCGTGCCGGTTGATACGCCGGAGTTGAGCGTAAACGGCAGCCCAACACATATATTATTAGGTGTCGCTGTCAATCCTCCCAGCGTAGGCTGAGCCAGCACCGTGTAGACATTTGGCGACGTTGGGAATGTTGTGATCGTGTTCACGCTGGTTGCTGAAAAACCGGCAGACGGAACTGCAGAGATTGCAGAAGCTGTGTTCTCAGCAACAATAAAATACGACACGTTGTTTGATGCGAACAATCCACCGAGAGTGGCTGATGTGACCGTGAAATCCCACGTTCCGCTGGTGCCTGTGCCACTCGCAAGCGTTCCGGGCGCTGACACCCAGGATCCGGAATTTTTCTTGACGTACAATCGTGGAACAGACCCTCCCGATGTAGGAACTCCGGTCGCGTCAGTGATAGTAACACCGTTGACCACAACATTGCCACTCACACATGATGCCGAAATGGGCGAATAAGTGATAGATGGCTGTGCATAAGTCTTACCGGTCATTAACATTCCTGTCGTCAGAAGTAATAGCGCCAGATAGATTTTTCTCATAAAAACAGTCGTTTTTTAAATTTAATTTTCAAAGTTTTGGCTATAGCTATACAAAACAAACATCGGAATC
>JACSRV010000234.1 GCA_014879545.1 Chitinophagaceae bacterium
TGAAAACAGGCAAAAGAAAGTTTTATGATAGTGCGTTTTTGGGGGTATGACAGAAGATCGTTACAATGTTTGTTAGGAAGTAATAGTTCAAAATGCTAAGTATTTTTTAAAATGGCTAAGCATATTTTGTAAATTTATTTACAAATATTGTAAACAAATTTTGCTACCTTTATACAAACGCCTTGAAAACAAATGTACTTAGTAAGATCGCGGGATCGAAAAGAACACAAAGCTGCGGTTCAGCAGGTGACAGTGTCTGACCTGAAAATAATAAGGAGGTCGAAACGGTTCGGTTTTGATTGGGGGAATCAACGGTTTGCGACGTTATACAAACTGTTGCTTGTAGAGAATGGCGAGATACTGGGGCTAATGGCTGTAAGGGACAGGAAAGAAGACCACGCAATAGAAATTGAGCTGCTTGAGTCGGCGGCTGAAAACGTAGGTGACGAAAAGATGTATGCCAACGTAGCCGGGTGCCTGATCGCATCGGCCTGCAGGCTCGCCTTTATTAATGGATACAATGGATTTGTGTGCCTTGTGCCCAAAACAGCGCTAATAAAACACTATATAAGTATTTACGGCATGAGGTACACCGGCATCTATTTGTATACCGAAGGGCAGAACTCGCTGGCATTGATAAAAAAGTACACCGACAGCTTTTATCAGATCTGAAATAAACGAAAATGAACGCAAAATGGAAAACGTAAAAAAAGGAAAAGCGCATTCGAATAGAGAGCTGGCAATGGCGTATGTTTTTCCTGCTGACAGAGACAAGGCAGCCGAGGAAGATTTTTGGGCCAAACGAAGAGAGCAACTGACAAAGCAACCGCGTGGAGAATCGATCTTTTCCAACATCATGCAACTGAAATTCAGGATGGAAGACTACCTGAGGTCAGAACATTATGACAGCGCACTCTCCTTCGGCTATTTCCTGAAGGCATACATTTTTGGGTTAGGAAAAAAGAACATTGATTTTGCCGGGGAGATAGGTATTCAGCCCGCTGAGTTAAGTCAACTGATTCACAATCACCGAAACCCGAAACAGGAAATACTTGTGCGCCTGGAAATACATTCCAACAACAACATTCCTGCCATTATGTGGTATCGTCTGCTGGAAAAGCATAAAGCGCACCAATTAATGAGTGATGTGGCACTGAGGAAAAGTGAGCGGAAACATGTGAAGAAACACCTTGAATTCTCTTTCTGATGAAACGGGGCAATTGCTGCAATGTGCATAGTCACTAACAAGAAATTTGGACGCGATTGATCGGAACCACGCAATGAAAATTAACGGTTATTCTCCGATCGTGAGACAGGAAACCGAAATAATGTAGAATAAGGCTACGCCAAATGAGGGATACAAATGCTGGCTATATCGATCGAAATGAAAAGAAATTTAGCATTGATTATTTTTTTTGTGCTCTACAGCTGCAATTCACCGGCGCATAAATCGGGTAATTACGAATCAGTAAATTTGGAGGTAATTCCTTTCATTCTAAGTGATTCTGAAGCTGCGAAGTTAATTGGATGGTCTGTTGAACTGCGCCAGCAAAATTATTTGGTGATACGACATATGAATAATCATGATGCTTTTGGGAAGACCTATTTAGTTGTTAATAACGATACAGATGTGGTCAAATACAGAATTTATCCGAGCGAGGTCACTTATTCCTCCGAAAGAAAGTATGTTAATGCTCATGACAGCTCGCACGTAAGCGATATGATTAAGAAAGTTAAGCTGTATTATTCGTTACACATTGACGCATTCTTTTGGGAACCCAAAAAGGGGCTGTTGTATTTCAAGAAGGGCGATCAAAGGCTTATTTTTCAGCCCTATGACTCGAAGCCACTCGATAGTCTGCGAATTTTCAGTAAACGTCTGCCTATAAAACCGAAGTGGTACATTTTGCATTGAGTAAAATAGGAATTCGACTTTCCCATTCGGCACATTCTTCGCCATTTACTAATCGATCCAGTGTCCGGATTTTATACAAGGGATGTTGATCAAGAGAGCGGCAGCAAAAGTGAGAAAGACGGAATTTACTCCACGCTCCGTGATTTATTATTCTGAGACTACAACAAATTCCACCCGCATATTTTTTGCAGCATCTTCTCTCGATCTCTCATTAGCGATTACCGGTTTGCTCCTTCCCAAACCAATGTAGGACAATCTGGAAGGGTCAATACCCATCTTAGTAAGGTTATCATAAACTTCTTTTGCTCTGTTCAGTGACAGATTTGGCTCGAAGTTGTCAATATCCAATGCATCAGGAGCTTCTTTAATGCAACATACGTGGCCTTCTATACGGATATTAATACGTGGATTGTCTTGTAGCACAGAAAACAACCTTTCTAATTCTTCCATCGATTTGGGCTTCATTTTGTGACGATCTATTTCAAAATAGATATTGCTCAGGGTGTATGAGAAACCCGGACTAATCGTTGTTGCCTCATCGAAAGCTATCGCCGGTCGCTCCTGACCATTCGATCTTGTGCATACGATCATAGCAAAAAGAAGGCAGAGTGTTTTTAATAAGTCCATATGCAAACCTATGTATTTTAATGAATCGATCTCCCGGCGGGACTTAGTCTTTAGAAATTAATCGAATCTCAATAGCCTCGGTATCCGGACGTTACAGTGGGTGTCCGAACCAGGAGACTCTGGTTCGAAATCGGTGATAATCAGCGCGAAAGTACATTCCCTTTGTCGGTGTACATCACGGCGGTTACCGTTCCATTTGCCAGATATAGATAATCGGCTAAGGCGAGATCGTCTTTGTATTTATCATAACAGGTTGGGCAGCACTGTTTTAAAAACGACACCTTTCTTACCAATAGTCGCCCGGATCTTGTTTCAGGTGCTATGATGTATAGCGGATGACGAGAGAAATTTGTGTTGCGCAAACGAACGTCCATAGCCTCGCATGAATAACGCATAGATGCCACTATGACGTTTACGCCGCTACCGCATATGCTATCAAGGGTGTGAATTTTCTTTTGAGTAGCCGGACATTTGGAGTCCCACAGATATATTATATACGACTCCTTTGATTCGGCCAGATGCACGACATCTGACGGACGAATCATTTGCACCACTCTTTTTCCGTTTTTGTGTGTCAACCTGTTTGAACGATCTGCTGCACTAAATGGAAGTAACAAATACTTGCCGGTATCAATAGCTGAAATAGCCGCCTTGTCGGTAGCAGGAAAGAGCTGTCTGTGTTTTTTGCCACTGCTTGTGACATAGGTCTGGCAACTGCTACAAAACAGCAAAATAAGGGCGAGGAACACCGGGGAAATTTTATTGTTCCGGATGTTGCTTAATGCGCCCGATAATGAGCGGCAACCCCGTGTCAGAATGGATTCAAATTGCTGCTTATCGGTACCGGACAATCTCATTGGAGTTTAGGTTAAAGATCAGGTTGATATAGACTTGCCTTGTGTGACGGTGCAAGAAAAGGTTGACAGGACCTCTTCTGGTCTCTGGATGCTCCTTTCGCTCGAGATGACGGGTAGTTCCCGGCCGTCCATTTACTTGTCGAACATTGTCACACATAGGTATGTTGCCAACAGAATGTAAAAGACAACGAAAACAATTTTCATTTTACTGACAACGATCTTTTCCTTCATATTCCGCCTTATATCGCGAATATCGAAGTATATAGGTGCTATAATGAAGATGATAAAAAGGATGTTGCCGGTAAGGCGTAAAGGTGACATAGGTGGTGGTTTTAAGATGGTTAATATGGCCGCTTAGCAACAGTCATAGCCTACTGCACAGAGCGGGTATATCAATATTACAGATTTATGAGGAAATAATAGCGGGTAAAAAAACTGTTTTTCGGGTGGCCTTTTCCTGCAATGAGCAAATGAAGAAAGCCACCCGTTTTGAACGGATGGCTTTCTAAGGTATTTCGGAATAATTATTTGCCCTTGCCTTCAGCCTCTTTATTGGCTTTATACCTTTTGTCGGGAGTGCCGTCTTTTTTCAGAGGGCCGCTTGGTTTGGCTTCTTCCTTAGCTGCTTTGTTCTCTTTGTAGCGCATATCGGGAGTGCCGTCTTTTTTAAGTTTCGGGGCAGCCGCGTCTGCTTTAGAGTCATCAGCTTTTGTAGATTTTTTCACTTCTTTTTTGGTGGCTTTAGATCCGCCATCCTGTGCCATGACCGATCCCAGACTCAGCATCATGAACGAAAGCACTACTAAAAATATCTTTTTCATTGGTTTAATATTTACTGCTAAGATAAGGTGATTTACAGAGCATGTTGCGAGATTTCTTGTAGTTAAAATGTTAATATAACGCTCGCTTTCATTGCCTTGGTGTTTAAATCATTCTGCGGAGTGTCGTAGTTTTTGGTACCCCGACTGTAACGGGTAGATTGTTGTTGGTGCCGGTAGTGTACATTTGCACCCACACAATTGTTACACACACGGCGCGCTGCGCAGTCTATTATAAGTTATGAATAAATTGGGAGTGGCTGCAACCAATGGCCAGATCATAAGGCTTGCGGCTCCTATTTCGCTGGCTATCCTCATACCGCAGCTCAATTTTTTTACCAATACGGTATTCATAGGTCGGCTGGGAGAAAGAGAGCTCGGGGTGAACGGCATAACGGGTGTTTTTTACCTCATACTGTCTATGGTGGGCTATGGCCTGGCCAGCGGTGTGCAGATACAGCTGGCGCGCCGTGCAGGTGAGGGCGACCAGAAAGGCCTTGCGCAGATATTTGCCAATGGGCTGCTGCTTTCTGTAGCCTGCTCGCTGGCGCTAATGCTCATAACGCTGTGGTTTGTGCCCTTGCTGTTCGGGTTCAGCCTGCGCGACCCTGAGAATTTTGAGATGAGTGTGCAATTCATCTTTGCGCGGGTGTGGGGGCTACCTTTCCTGGTGCTGACGCAGTTGCTCAATTCGTTCTTTATCTCCATCAGCCGGTCGCGCATGCTTATCTATGGTTCGCTGGCCGCAACGTTGGTCAACATCCTGTTCGACTACATGCTCATTTTTGGTCATGGCGGCATGCCGCAAATGGGCTTCAAGGGGGCAGCGGTGGCGTCGGTGATCTCGGAGATAGCCGGTTGCACGGTGATGCTGTCGGCCTTCTTCTTCAGTGGTCTGCACCGCACCTATCCGCTGGCGCGATATTTCCATTTTGATGGCGAGCTGTCGCGCAAGTCGCTGGCGGTGGCGGCACCGCTCATTGTGCAGTTCCTTTTTTCTATAGGTGGCTGGCTGGTGTTCTTCTTTTTTATAGAGCACCTGGGGGCGCAGTCGCTGGCGGCGTCGCAGGTGTTGCGCAACATATTTGGTATAGTGAGTGTGGGTACGTGGGCGCTGGCCACCACCTGCAATACCATGGTGAGCAACATAATAGGGCAAGGGCGGCAGGCCGAGGTAAAGAAGATAATATGGAAGATAGGCAAGCTGAGTTTCTTGTATGCGCTGGTGATATGTGTGCTGATGCTGGCCTTCTCGCGGCCGTTCCTGTCGGTATATACAAGTGATGCGGCGCTGATAGAGTTTGCATTGCCCAGCCTGAGGGTGATAATAGTGGCCACGCTGGTGATGTCGCTATCCACAGTGGCGTTCAACGGAGTGGTGGGTACCGGCAATACGCTGGTGAACCTGACAATTGAGATCACTTGCGTGAGCCTGTACCTTGTTTACTGCATAGTGGTGATACGCCAATGGAACAGCCCGCTGTACCTGTGCTGGGGATCGGAGTTTGTGTATTGGGTGGCGCTGCTGGCCACATCGGGCTGGTACCTTGCCAGCGGCCGGTGGCGAGGCAAGGAAATCTAAACGGGTAGCGTAACCTCCCGTTAAGATCACTTAATTAAAGACTGCGAATTATGCCTGTGTGAGGCGGTGACTTTCTATCTGCTCCACCAGCTCGTCTACGGTGATGCCGTTGTGGCTCTCGTCGTACACACATTCTCCGTTCACTATCAGCAGCACCTGCGGCGACTCGTGATGCACAGAATACACCTCGGCTATCCGGTTGGAGAGCGGACGATAGTTAAGCAGATCAAGGTAGTAAAATACCGCCCCGTGGGTATTGGTCAGCTTCTGCAGGCGGCTATGGGCCATGTTGCTGATGGAGCAACGGGTGCTGTGTTTGAATATCACCACCGGCTGAGAGGCGCTAAGTGCCTTAATATCATTGAGTTGTTCGTCTGTTGTGAGGTCTGTCCACATGATCTTTCCTTCGTATTGTATTTCGTGCATTGATAGCCGTTCGGCGGCACAAACGTATGAAAAATACAACAAAAGTGGTATTGACACCCCCTCTATATGTGAATAGGTTTGTGCTATAATTCGTTCACGCAATCTAAATACAGATCTGATATGAAGAAGAGCACATTGTTCCTCAATCTAACATTGGTTGCTATTGTTTTTTTGACAGTAATGGGCTGCAAGAAAAAAGAAGAGTTGGTTAATTCTGTCACCACTCCGTCTTACACCTGCACTTCCTGCATCACTGCGCCCGAGGCAAAGTCGGCCTACGATAACTCATCGCGTGGCATGTACAAGGGTGTGGTTATCGGCTCGTCGGGTACAATCAAATTCGATATCGGCAATACCGACACGTCAACTATTAAGGCATACATGGTTATCGACGGGGTTTCTGTGACGCTGACCGCCAATGTGAAATGGGTGGCAGGTTCTTCTTATGTATCTCCGTTCACCGGCACGCTGAATGGCGAGACCGTGAGCATCACCTTCTCGGTAGATGCTGTCTCTTATACACATCTCCG
>JACSRV010000238.1 GCA_014879545.1 Chitinophagaceae bacterium
AAGCTTTTAAGAAAAGATGAAATATGGTTTGCAGTTAAAGACAAACAAGGAATAAGCCATTTACATTCATTGGAGGACTACAATATAAGATTTGATAAAGAAGTAAGACGAGACTATCTGTTAGGACGTTATAAAGGAATTCCCAAACTTGGCAATAGAAATAAACTAACAGTTTTACCATTTAATAACGATTAGTTATGCCAAGAGAACCAATTCCATTAATTAGAAAAGGTGGACATATTGATGCCGAAAAGTTATTTGTTCTCTCATATGAAGGAACCGTAACAGAGAAAAAGTACTTCCAAGACTTCAGAGCGTCGATGTATTTCAACAATAGTGGACTAATTGAAATTGTTCCGCTAAAAAGACCAACAAACAGAGGCTCTGATCCATTTAGCGTTAAAAAATTGCTTACTTGGGCAAAGGGTGAATACGGTTTTAAAAAAACAGATGAATTTTGGCTAATTGTTGACCGAGATGATTGGGAAAGTATTCATAAACTCAGTTTTGACGCCTTGGCAACTGAATGTAAAAATGAAGACAATTTTTATCTGGCAATGAGCAATCCTTGTTTTGAAATATGGTTGATATTGCATTTGAAAGATTTATCGGAATTTACCGAAGAAGAACAGATGCTAATTTATGAAAATGCGAAAATTGGCAGCAAAAATTACATTGATATTTTAGTTGCCAAACTTCAAGGGGGTGACAGAGGGTACAACAAAAAGCCCAACCCTAATATTTATCTGCCATTGACTGAAACTGCGATTGAAAGAGCAAAATCTATCGACAATTTTGAGGAGGACTACCCTAGGACAATCGGGACTCACATATACAAACTGGTAGAAAAACTAATTGGAATTCAAAGTCCGAACGCCCTATAGTTTTTAAAACAAATTGCCGATCCAATATTGACATGCAGCTTTGTGTTACTAGGGATTTTCTTTCGTCTCAGAAGAATTTTGTTAGCTCACCATGACATTTATATAAATCACCATCCAAATTCCCAATTCCCAACATGCCGGCAGGCAGGTTCCCAATTCCCTCCCCCCAACAATCGCCACATTAAGTAGCTTTGCAGCATGGCAATTATCCATCCGTTATCAGAAGGGGTATTTACAATAGGACACGATAAAGTATTTGTACCGTTTAATGTGGAGACCGATGTGCTTACCGACAGGCCCACGGGGTCGCTGCTGGTGGAGGTGCAACCGTTTCTGGTAGTGACTGATAAGGATGTAATAGTGCTGGAAACCGGCCTTGGCTTCAACAATGCCGATGGGGTGCTGCAGATACACGACAATCTGCGCCGCCACGGCTACGAACCCGCCGCCGTGACCAAGGTGCTGCTGACGCACCTGCACAAAGACCATGCGGGCTGCCTGGTGTTCCGCAGCAACGGCATGGTGCTGCCCACCTTCCCCAATGCCGATTATTACATATACCGTCCCGAGGCCGATCATGCACTGGCCACGGGCATGCCATCGTACCACCCCGAGGATATAGAGCCTATACTGGGCACGGGCCGTGTGCGCTGGATAGATGGCGAAGAGGGGGTAATAGACGGGTACATACACTACATGCACTCGGGCGGGCATTGCCCCCAGCACATTGTGTACCTTATAGACGATGGCACCGACAAGGTGTTCTTTGGCGGCGACGAGGCACCCCAACTAAAGCAAATGAAGATGCGCTATGTGGCCCGCTACGACTATGATGGCAAAAAGGCAATGGCCCTGCGCGAGCAATATGCCGAGCGTGGACGTGCCGAGGGGTGGCAGTTCCTGTTCTACCACGATGTGAAAACGCCTGTATCTACGCTTTAGAGCGGCTATTTGGCCGTCTTCATGCATTTGGCAAACTGCATTATGGCATTGGCACTATCGGCAGGGAAGGTCTTCTCCTGACCCGCAATGATGAATTTGGATATCTTCTTGGATGATATCTCGTCGATCTGGCCGGGATTGAGGGTATAGAAAACGTAGCGGGTAGCCTCGGTGCGGTCGTCGGTGAAGTCGTGACTCACATCAACGGTATCGTCCACTATGCGCGAGTTATCGTCAAACACTATGGTCAGTGATTTCTCTTGTTTCTCGTTCTGTCCGCCATCGGCCGTGGGGTTGTAAATGGCCTCGAGCGGGCACACGACATGGAACATGGCCACGAAGTTGTCGTAGGGGAACTCTTCGTCCTTGCTGATACTGCGCTTGAGCCTGATGGCCGGAGTTTCGTTCTGTTTGTAGGGCGTAGAGAAGTCAGTCTGTACCTTATTCTCAGACACCTCCTTCTTCAGCAACTTGCAGAAATCCTGGGCGGATGCGCCCTGAGCCAGTGCCAACAATGCGAGCGTGTATAACAACTTCATGAGTAAACAGTTTAAAAAGACGGTATAAATATAACAATTAAGCAAGCAAATGACAAACACCACTCGTGCATACAATACTACCTATGGGCGGTTTGGGCTATCTTTGCGCCTGTCGCAACTACTTTTACGTTTCATGGCCGAATCAAACAAACTGACAAAGTCCATCCTGATAGCATATGGTTTCTTTATTGCCCTCGCGCTGGCGTGGTTCGTAACCAGCTTTGTCGTGGGTGGCTACTTCAATCTAGTGGCATTTATCACACTGGCGGTTTTCAGTGCTCAGGCCTATTACAAGAACCGTATAGCCAATCTGGTGCTGGGACTTATCATACTACCGGCGTCCATCTTCTGGGGGCTGCAGTTTGCCTACTCGGGTGGCAAAACGGGTTTCGATACGTTCATCAACGTGATGCTGCTGCTGTCGGCAACCAGTCTGGCCATGTCCATCGTACTGGTGTTCGGTTACCTGAAAATGAGCTTCGGTAACGACAACTAACATCCCGCCCCAACATCGCTCTCATGGTAAAGACCGTATCCATACAGCTGCTGCCTGCCGATGCCTTTGATGAAAGGGTGATCCGCCGCGTGGCTGCCGAAGAATGTGGCGTGCACATGAAGCGCATAACGGGCTACCATATACAGAAACGATCTATAGACGCACGGTCGAGGCAGGCAAAGTACATACTGCAACTGGAGGTGTTTATAGATGGCAAGGTGACAGAGACACCCGCCTTTGACCCGGAGCTGCGCAATGTGAGCAGCGGGACGCAGGTGGTGATAGTGGGTGCCGGCCCGGCAGGGTTGTTTGCCGCACTGAGACTGATAGCCGCGGGTATGAAACCCATCATCATAGAGCGGGGCAAGGATGTGCGCAGCCGCCGCCGCGACCTGGCCGCCATCAACAAAGAGGGGGTGGTCAATCCGGAATCGAACTACTGTTTTGGTGAAGGTGGCGCCGGTACTTACAGCGACGGTAAACTCTACACCCGGTCTACGAAGCGGGGCAATGTGTTGCGTATCCTGCAGCTATTCCACCACTTTGGCGCAGATGCTGATATTCTGATAGACGCGCATCCGCATATAGGTACCAATAAGTTGCCGCAGATCATCACGGCCATGCGCCAACAGATCATAGAATGTGGCGGAGAGGTGCATTTTGAGACCAAACTCACCGACCTACTACTGGACGGTGACAAGGTGGCGGGCATCAAAACAGCAGCGGGCGATACCATCCAATGCGATTCGGTGATATTGGCCACGGGACACTCTGCCCGCGACATATTTGAACTGCTGCACCGAAAGGGCATCCTGATAGAGGCAAAACCGTTTGCACTGGGCGTGCGCATAGAACACCCGCAACACCTGGTGGACACCGCACAATACCATTGCCAGCTGCGCGACGCGCACCTGCCCCCTGCCAGCTATTCGCTGGTGGCGCAGGAGAATGGCAGAGGCGTATTCTCGTTCTGCATGTGCCCGGGCGGCATCATTGCACCCGCGGCTACAGCACCCGGCGAGCTGGTGGTGAACGGCTGGTCGCCCTCCAAGCGCAATAACCCGTATGCCAACTCGGGCACAGTAGTGGCCGTTGACGAGCATGATTTTGCCAAATATGGCTTTGAAGGTCCGCTGGCGGCGATGCAATACCAGCAGATGGTGGAGCAGCGCGCTTTCGTGGCCGGTGGTGGCCAGCTGGTGGCACCCGCCCAACGCATGACGGACTTTGCAACGGGCAAGTCCTCTTCTACCCTGCCCGATTGCTCCTATCTACCGGGCATCACATCGGTGCCTATGGACAAGGTGCTGCCACGGGAAGTGACCGATGCACTGCGCAAAGCCGTGGTGACCTTCGGTAAGAAGATGAAAGGCTACTATACTGAGGAAGCTGTGCTGGTCGCTACCGAGTCGCGCACGAGCTCGCCTGTGCGCATACCCCGCGACAAAGACACTATGGAGCATGTGCAGATAAAGGGTCTGTACCCATGTGCGGAGGGCGCGGGATATGCAGGGGGCATTGTATCGGCAGCGATAGATGGTGAGCGCTGCGCCGAGATGTGCATAGCGAAGATGGCGTGACGGCGGCCATTAGCAGCAAAAAAGAAGGGCACCTTTCGGCGCCCTTCATGTATCACAAAACGTTTGTTGGTTATTGTTTAGACAGTGTACCTGTGTACACATTGTTGCCACCTACAGCACGGTAGAAGTAGAGACCCGCAGCCAGCGCCTTACCACTGATAGCGGTAACAGATGCCGGCTTCAGTTCCTGCTCCAGTACCAGACGGCCGTCGGCTGTATAGAGACGGAACATAACCGGATCGGTACCTGCATCGGTAGTGATATTCCACTCGTCCTTAGTAGGATTAGGGAACACAGCAAGCGAAGGATTGCTGCCGTACAGATCGCCCACTGCAGTGAAACTACTTGGATAGAAACCGGTGCCGCCGCCATTGAGTGTGCTCATCTTCATGCTGGCAAACAAAGTGGTACCGATGTTGCTGTAAGACCACTTGCTGGTGCTTGGTGAAGTAGCATAGCCATAAATAGTAACATTTGCCGATGGTGCAAACATCACACTATCCACTCCGGGATTAGGGTTGGTTGGTGTGTTCACTTTGTAGAACTTGTAGCTGGTGAGCGGAGAAGCACCCGGTGTGCTGCCGTTTACATCTGTTGTGTCCTTAGCAGTGAATGGGAACATTACCGTAACAGGAGAGGTTGGCTCCTGAGTAGTAGTGATCTTCCAGTAACGACGCATAGCGTAGTTATTGGTGAGCGACGTGCCGGCCGTACCTGCAGGGAAAGAGACAAGGTCGGCAGTGCCGCCGCCATAACCTGAGATAGTAGCCGTCATGACGCTGAAGCCTGCAGAATCGAGCGTGCCGATGTTGTTGTTGTGTTTCTTCATCACAAGGACCAGTGTGTCATCGGCCTGGTCGGCAGTGTTCTTGTCGAACCAGTAGTAGGTAGTAGTGTCGCCGCCGTAGATGTCTGTACACTCCCTGTTGGCGCTAAGTGATTTGCCGGCAACCTGGAGGGCTACGTTAGGGCGATACACTTCGCCACAGGTGGTTGAGAATTTGGTGCGGATGTGCCTGCGTATGGTGTCGCCGGGTTGGGTGCCAAAGCCCTTTGTCAGGTTGATACCCACGCTCTGCAAGTGGCAGTAACTCATTACTGTACCACCGCCTGAAGGGTAAGCCGGAGAAGGAGTAGCGCATGAACCTTCAAGGGTCATACATGCGTCGATAGCGGTATTGCGCGCAGGAGGGTTCCAGCAGCAACGGTGCGTGTGCGGAGAGCCTACGATGTGCCCCATTTCGTGCGCGAGCACCATAAGGTTCCAGCTATAAGTAGGGAAATTGCTCACGCCGCTGTTTGAGATATTAGCGAAGCCGTAAGGGCCGCTTGAGTCGAATGCGTATGAAGAACACAACGCTTTGAGCCAAGCCACACCACCCATATTGCCGGAAACGGTTGACAGCAACAGTGCGAGGTCGCAACCATGCATCACGTTCTTAGTGGCACCACCAAACTTCTTGAGGAAGCGGATAGATTGCTTGATCGTGATGGCCTGATAGATGTCGGTTGCGGTATTAACCTGTACGTACCGCAGCACTATAGGAACGCCCTCGTTGCGGTAGATAGTTGCCTGGTTGTTGAAAAGCGCTGTAAGGAAGTTGGTAACGGTTGTTACGTTTGATCCTTTCTTGGTGTAAGTGTCGTAGTCGGCAACCTCCATAACACGGAGTTGATTACAGCTGTTGTACACCATATTGTTGAGGAAGGTAGTTGTTTTGCCACCCAGCTTCTGCTCGCCATAAACGTCAGGCAGAAGGTCGGCATCGCAACCGGGGCCTTGAGACTTATCAATGATATTTACATCATTGTAAAGGATATAGTCGCGGTGGTAGTCCCACTCTTTGCCGGTCATGCTGTTTGGCACCAGTACGAAGTTGCCCACATCAGGAATTGAGAAGATACCGTAAACCTCGTTGTTGAAGAATGAAAACGAAGCGACAGAACCCTGGATCCCTTTTACAATACCACGGTAGTAAAGACCGGGTGTGTAATCGACCTTGGTGTCTTTGCCATTCTCGCCTACCGCATGCACCTCAAAGTCGTTGGCAAGGATGTCATATTTACCCAGCTCGATGGTGTACGTGCTGCCATTAACACCGGGCACCACCAAGCTGATGGCCGAATGTTTGGCTTTCATGAACTCGGCGACGTGCGCATAGTCGATAGAAAGTGGCTGCGCCTCTTCAACAAACTTCAGCAGTTCGGTTTTGTCGAAGTTGTTGTCGGGGGTCCAGATGTTACTAACGGTTACAAACTCATTGGTTGTCTTCATGCGGCTGATGAAGGCGTCCATAGGAGTGTAGTTAGT
>JACSRV010000240.1 GCA_014879545.1 Chitinophagaceae bacterium
AAATAAAATTTTTAAACAATTATGGGATCGACCATTGTAGCCGTTGTCTTTGCGATAGTGGCTCTCGTCATAGGTATATTTTTAGGTAAGATCATATTCGCGAAAAACACTAAACAGCAAATAGACGACGCCGAAGCACTCGCTAAAAAGACCATCGAAGACGCAAAAACACTCGCAGAGACCTTAAAAGAGAAGAAATTATTAGAAGCCAAAGAGCACTTTTTACAGTTAAAGAGCACACACGACAAAGAAGTATCGCAGCGCAATCAGAAAATAGCAGAGGGGGAGAACAGGCTGAAGCAGCAACAGCAGCAACTTAATGACAAAACATCTGCTTTGCAGCGCCAGACTCAGGAGAATGAAACGCTGAAGGAAAGTCTTGAAAACCAGATCAAAGCATTCAACATTAAGAAGGCTGAACTGGACAAACACCACGAAGAACACGTGAAGCGCCTTGAAAAAGTGGCGGGTTTGTCGGCAGAGCAGGCTAAGGTTGAATTGATGGAGGTGGTGAAAGAAGAGGCACGCACCCGTGCCATGGCCTATGTGAAAGACATAATGGAAGAGGCCAAGGTAAATGCCTCTAAAGAAGCCAAGAAGATCATCATTCAGAGCATTCAGCGTACCGGTGCAGAGCAGACCATTGAAAACGCCATTACGGTGTTCAATCTGGAAAGCGATGAGATCAAGGGTCAGATCATTGGTCGTGAGGGGCGTAACATCCGTGCGCTGGAAGCAGCAACCGGAGTTGACCTGGTGATAGATGACACTCCTGAAGCTATTGTGCTCAGCTGTTTCGATCCTTTCCGCAGGGAAGTGGCTCGCCTCTCGTTGCAGCGCCTTGTTCAGGATGGCCGTATACACCCTGCCCGTATCGAGGAAGTGGTGGAAAAGACCAAAAAGCAGTTGGAAGAGCAGATCATGGAGATCGGTGAGCGCACCATTATTGAGTTGGGCATTCACGGTTTGCATAAAGATCTGGTGCGACTGGTGGGTAAAATGCGCTTCCGTTCATCGTATGGTCAGAACCTGTTGATGCACTCTAAAGAAACAGCTAACCTGTGCGGCATTATGGCTGCAGAGCTGGGACTGGGTCAGAAAGTAGTGAAACTAGCTAAACGCGCCGGCCTGCTGCACGATATTGGTAAAGTGCCTGATGAGGAAACAGAACTGAGCCACGCATTGCTGGGTGCCAAAGTAGCTGAGCGTTGCGGCGAGCATGCATCGATAGTGAACGCCATAGGTGCACACCACGACGAGATGGAGATGTTGTATATCATTTCGCCAATCGTTCAGGCATGTGACGCTATAAGCGGTGCGCGTCCGGGTGCCCGTCGCGAGATGATGCAGAGCTACATGCAGCGCATAAAAGACCTCGAGAACCTGGCAATGGCCTACAATGGTGTTGAAAAAGCATACGCTATTCAGGCCGGTCGCGAGTTGCGTGTTATGGTGGAAGCCGAAAAGGTATCAGATGCCGATAGCCAGAAACTATCATTCGAGATCGCAGATAAGATCCAGAAAGAAATGCAATACCCGGGTCAGATAAAGGTTACTGTTATCAGGGAACTGAGGGCAGTGAACGTGGCCAGATAAATTTTATAGTTCAAATAAAGAGAGCTGCACACAATCGTGTGCAGCTTTTTTATTTGAGGAGGTTCGATTTTACTTGATGACGGTAACTTTTCTACGCAATGGTTCTGAGCCATTACAGCGTAGCTCTAAAACGTACGTTCCAGATGAAACGTCCGTTTCAGAAAAATCTACCCTTAAATTGTTGTCACCCTGAGTTATGTCTCTTGTTTGTGAACCTATTCTAACGCCCAGAGGATCGTACAGGGAGATCTGAGCGGATCCCGCTGCAGCATTCGTTATAAGGATGTTGAAATGCCCGGTGGAAGGGTTGGGGTAGACCCGCACATCGGCGTTTTCGGAAACTGTGTTGTGGACTCCGAGTTCGGGTTTTATCCACCTAATTGCTGTGTTCAGGATATTGTCTTCGTTGTTGCAGACGCTTGTCCTGTTAAACCAGACAAATGAGTCGATGGGGAAGTTGTGATGCGATAGGTAGAATGTATTGTCTTCAGCACGGTAAAAATCCCCGTTTTGTCGCGATGCATTGAAATTCGAATAAGGCATTGTTATTGACCTTATCGATCCGAATGCCCCAGCGGTCGGTTTGCCAATGATCTTTAATTGAGGATGATGCGTATAGAGTATCTGCATCATGTCGCCGGCACTTATGGCACCGGGACCAACGAGTAGTGCTATTTTCTTGTCAAAGTAACTGGGGTCGGTATCGGTTGTGCCATAAGCTGACGGAGGTGCCAGCGACGGATCCATTGTGTATCGGTCGGTAGGAGATACCCTGTCAGCCCATCCCATCCATGCCAGATCTCCGTTGTTTAAGTAATGAAAAGCATTGCGGTAGGTGAGAAGAGAACCTCCGAAATTGGTGCGGATATCAAGGATCAGTCCATCTACCATACTGTCTTCAACCAGCCTTTTGATAGGAATCAGAAGACTATCTCCGCTCATGTCACCACAGTCATACAATGCCACATAGCCAATGCCTGTGCCGGTTATCACGCCCCATGTCACCATTTTGTTGTTGGTGTAATAATCAGTGTAGGTCATTTTTTTCACGCCGGGCACCTCCATTTGTTCGGTGCAAAAGTTGTTGGGTGTGTAGGCACTTGTCATTATTGTAGTGGGGAAGTTGACTTTCGTGCCATCGCATTTTTCAATATTCAGTGTGTCGAACATCAGGAAGTTGCCAAGCACAGATATCATATATCGGTGCCAGGTAGCCGAGTCGGTCGAATAGGGACTTGCACCCATTGGAAGTTGATGGCGCAACAGCAACGGTACAAGCACTTTCCAGGGTATGCCATTGTAGCCAAGGATCCTGTCGCCGGGTTGCAGTCCGAGCACGTTGCCTGGAACGGCACTATAAACCATTACCGATGAATCGTCCAGCATGGTGAGGCATCCTCCGTATGAACCTGATGGTCCGTAAAACAACGGACGTCCCCAGAATGTTGTGCTTGTAGAGAACAGATCCATATCGTAGAAATGGGTGTGGCCGTCATTGAGGTAGCCTAGTAATTGACCCATGATGCCTGCAAACCTGCCCTTACTCACTCCTCCTGATATCTCGGTACGCATCGCGTTTACAATGGAATCCCAGTTGTACATGGGTAAACCGTTGAAGCTGGCATAAAATGAATCGATCTGTTTCCAGTAGGTGTCAAATACGTTTAGCTTTTCAGTTGTGCTCAGTCCGGCACCCCAGCTGCTGTTTATTCTTGCTGTAAAAGTTGTTGTGTCGAAGTTTGAAGCGGTTGTTTTTCCTGCAAGTTGTGCGCGTGACACTGAAAGCGCTTGTAGGCTGTCCAGCTTCCTTTGTAGTGTTTTGAGTGGAACGGTTTCGATCTCTTTGCTGTTCTTTTGTGCCTTCAGATTCATACTGCACAAAAGGACCACAAGTACAAGGGTGGCATACTTCATAAGAATATATTGTCTTTAAATAGACGATAAATTTACTGCCTTTGTTTGGTTTGTGTGCAGAATATTTTAATGTGTCTGATCTTTGGTGCCCAATAGCCCGCCTTTCTCTTTTACATCACCTATTTTTGCAACCTCAATCACAAACAATGAAAGACTTTTCAAATGCTATTATAGAATGCGTTCCCAACTTCAGTGAGGGGCGCGATATGAACATCATCAAACAGATAACTGATGAGATAGAAACCGTGGAAGGTGTGCGCCTCCTGGATGTGGATCCGGGAAAGGCTACCAACCGAACCGTGGTGACGTTTGTGGGCAACCCGCAGGCAGTGGTTGATGCTGCTTTTCTTGCCATAAAAAAGGCAGGGGAGCTGATAGACATGAGCAAGCACACTGGAGAACATCCGCGCATGGGCGCTACAGACGTTTGTCCGCTGATACCTGTTTCAGGCATTAGCATGGAGGACACTGTTGAATTTGCGAAACAGTTGGCAAAGAGGGTAGGCGAGGAAGCGAACATTCCGGTGTACCTGTATGAATATGCCGCATCGGCACCTTACCGTACCAATCTGGCTGATATTCGCAGTGGAGAGTACGAGGGACTTGCCGCCAAGATCGTTAAGCCTGAGTGGAAGCCGGATTACGGACCAGCAGCATTCAATGCGCGTACAGGTGCTACAGTGATCGGAGCGCGCGATTTCCTTATTGCCTACAATGTGAACCTCAATACAACTTCCACTCGTCGTGCCAATGCTGTTGCATTCGATATAAGGGAGAAAGGCAGGCAGAAGAAGGATGATAACGGGAAGGTAGTGAAGGACGCGAATGGCGATCCTGTTTGGGTTCCCGGTCTGCTGAAGAATGTGAAAGCTATAGGTTGGTTCATAGAGGAGTATGGGGTGGCGCAAATATCCATCAACCTGACCAACATGAATACTACACCACTGCATGTGATGTTTGATACGGCGTGCGAGCGTGCCACTGCCCGTGGCCTGCGCGTGACCGGGAGTGAGTTGGTGGGGCTGGTGCCGCTGCAGGCGTTGCTCGAGGCCGGCAAGTACTTCCTGCGCAAGCAGCAGCGCAGTGTGGGTGTAGGCGAGGCTGAGTTGGTGCGTATTGCTATTAAGTCATTGGGGCTTGACGAGTTGGGCCCATTCGATCCGCAGAAGAAGATCATTGAATACAGGTTGAGGGACATCGAAACTAAGAAGCTGGTAGATATGACCGTGACGCGCTTCGCGCAGGAAACGGCCAGCGAGTCACCGGCGCCGGGTGGTGGTTCTGTGTCTGCTTTATGTGGCGCTATGGGCGCTGCATTGGGCACTATGGTGGCCAATCTGTCGTCGCACAAAAAAGGATGGGATCATTGCTGGGAAGAGTTCAGCGATCACGCTGCTCATGGTCAGGAGTTGATCAAAGAGATGCTCTACCTTGTTGATGAAGATACCAATTCATTTAACGCTATTATGGCAGCATTCGGATTGCCAAAGGCTACTGAAGAGGAGAAGGCGGCGCGTAAGGCAGCAATAGAGGCGGCAACCATTTATGCGATCAAGATACCGTTCCGTACCATGGAGGTGGCATTTCAGGCTATGGACCTTGCTATACAGATGGCGGCAAAGGGCAACCCTAACAGCGTGAGTGACGCAGGTGTAGGTGCCTTGTGTGCGCGTACTGCCGTTAAGGGGTGTTATCTGAATGTTCGTATCAATGCTCAGGACCTGAAAGAACATCCGGAGGTGAAACCACTGTTGGCCCGCGCCGAGGAGATAAACGCGGCTACAGATGCCAAAGAAGCTGAGGCATGGAACATAGTGCTTGCGGCAATGAAATAATTGTACTTGTCTTTTTGTGAAAAAGCAAAGGGCTGAACTCGCGTTCAGCCCTTATTGTTTAAGATAGTTGGATGGACTTAATATTCCTGTCCTTTGTGGAACACCTTGAACATGTTCTGTCCCATCTGGTATTGTATCACGTCATAGTTCAGTTGCCAGTTAGTGAGTTCGGCATTTGTGACGTCATATATTTCGCCTTCTGAGAACAAACGCAATGTGTTGCCGAAGTTTACGTAAGCAAGCGAGTTGTACTGTATCACCATGTTGGTAGGGTAGTAATTATCTACGGTGGTTATGTCTCCTTTATAAAACACCTTCAGCATATTGCTTTGATCCTTGAAGGCTACAATATTATCTACCACCTGATATACGCCATTCATGAACCCCGCAGAGCGCACGCTGTCTTCGTAGAAGACCTTGAAGTATCCGTCGGCTGTTACAAATGCAACCACGTTGTCGCCCACTTTGTATGACTTGGGCGGGAAATCATCTACAATAAATGTTTTGCCGCTGTGGAAGATCTTGAACTTGCGGTCTATATCAACATAGGCAGCTGTATTGCGGCCAACTTCGAAGCCGCTTACCGGATAGTCTTCCTGGGCCAACAGCTCGCCGTGGTAGAAGATGCGGAACTGATTGGCAAAGTTGTTGTAGGCTATGATGTTGTCGGTTACTTTGATCGCCGAAAGGGAGCTGTCAGCAAAGTAGCTTTCCACGTTAAAGATCTGTCCTTTATAGTAGGCTTTGTATGCACCCTTGTAGGTATCCAGGAAAAGTATAACACTGTCAGCCACAAAGAACTGGTCTGTAACGTTGGTGAGGTTTTTAATGACACCGTTGTCGAACACATTCAGTGATTTCTGGTTCAGGAACGCTACCAGATTGTCGGTTACATAATAGGCGTTGGTGAATCCGATGTTCACAGGAGTGACACGGTTGTTGGCGTAAATCTTGAATGATCTTGAATTGTCGAGATAGGGGATCGCTGTCCGGCCGATTTTAATGCTTACCGGTGCCAGAAAATCAATTTTCCTTATCATTCCTTTATCCCAAACCATCAATTGGTTCTGATTGTCGAGGTAAGATGCTAGTTGCGCATTTGCGCTAAAGCTGAAAAGAAAGGAAAAAAGAAGGCCGATGCTGAATTGCCTCATTGCAGACTATTTCGCTCTAAGTTAGGCAATAAAGGGGAAACAACCGATGTGTGGCCGGCCGTGTAGTGGCTAAAAATAAAAAAGCCAGCCTGAGAACAGGCCAGCCCCTATAAACCCTATCAC
>JACSRV010000088.1 GCA_014879545.1 Chitinophagaceae bacterium
TTTCTATCATACCCCCAAAAACGCACTATCATAAAACTTTCTTTTGCCTGTTTTCCTGAATGGGTGTAACTTGAATAGAAGTTGAAGAAAATGGGATAAAGTGGATTGTATTAAGAAAATATCACGCTTGTCACCTGCGCAGAAGTAGGGAAGCAAGTGCGCAGAAGTGGGAAGTTTTTGCGCAGTTTTACACCAATTGTAATTAGCATTTCTTTCATGATTTGAGATTTAGGTTTAGTTAAATTATTTAACCTTTACAGGTGGAAGACAATATTGGAGATTTTTCTGATAATAAATACAGGTAAAAACACCTGATTTTTCTGCTACTTTTCGCCACAATGATTTCGCGTATTTTCTGACTCATTACCGAAACTCATACAACTTCCATTCTCCAAAAATTGATACGTATGCATGGCTTCTTGCTCTTTTTGCCTTCGTCTTAATACTCGACAAGAGCAAACATACTATCGCAAATTCCAACTATCTCCTGGTAGGTTTTGTTGGTATCAGAAGCGATAGCCGGCCAATTCCGTTCGATATAACTAGAGTCAAATTGTGAAAAAGCAGGGAATGTAATAACACAAAACAGCAGCACTGTAATCAGTTTTTTCATGGTTCATGGTTTTAAGATTTGCAATATATCAGTGGACGATCACCTTTTCAGCAATACGGTGTCCGTTATCGTCTTCAGCTGTTATCATATAAATACCAGGCCGCAAGCCTTTAGGACATTCCGTTACGGTACCCGATCGCCCATCGAATTGAGAGACCACCTTGCCGGCCTCGTTAGTAACTGTCATTTTCACTACGCCTGTCCACTGACCTGCAAGCGTAACCCGTATCGTGCCTTGCGCCGGATTAGGCGCCACAACCATTATCGGTAGCTCCGTACCTTCAGTACGTATCAATGCAAGGTCCTTGTTGGTGATCATCTTCACACTCGCTCCGCATTGATTACTGAAATAAATATCACCATCCACATTAACAGCTATTCCAATTGGCGTGCAAAGTTTAGCTATTAATGCCGGCCCCCAATCTCCTTCACCACCCGCCATTCCCGTTCCGGCAATTGTATTTATGACACCATCCACCCCAACTTTCCGAATTCGGTGATTAGTCCCATCAGCGATGTATAGTACACCGGTTTTATCCACAAAAATTGCGGCCGGTCGTATAGATGCAGCAGTGGCAAGTCCACCGTCTCCAAAAAATGCAAGCACTCCGTTCCCCGCAACCGTTATGACGGTACCATCAGCTGCGATTTTTCTAACCCGCGTACTATCTGAAAAAAAGATATTTCCGGAAGTATCAAGCGAAATCGAAATCAATCCATTTGTTTTCGCAGCTGTGGCCGCCCCCCCATCCCCCGAGAACCCTGCAACACCTGTACCTGCTATTGTCGTGATAATACCAAAGGTGTCAACTTTTCTAAGTCGGAAGTTCCTCCTATCGCCTATATATACGTTTCCAGTGTCGTCTACTTTCACTGCATATGGACTATTAAGGTTAGCACCTATTGCTGCAATACCATCTCCATTGTAACCAGCAATACCTGTACCTGCAAACGTTGTAATATTCCCGTATACATCTATCTTCCTAACCCTATGATAAAAAGCATCTGCAAGATAGATATTTCCCCTCCTGTCAATTGCGACATCAAGTATCGCCCCAAGCCCTGCGGCGCTTGCCGACCCACCATCCCCCCAATCTCCACTCACACCGTTACCCGCTATGGTGGTCATATATCCCTGAAACGATGGCTTAACTTTACGTAACTTATGGTGATACCAGTCACAGATGTATAAACTTCCGGTATCGTCGAATGCAATGCGCATCGGGTTATCCAGTGCTACTGCCGTTGCAGGCCCATCAGCGTCTACCGTTCCACCGGATCCGGCAATCGGCACAATAATCTGCGCCATTCCTACACATCGAAAAAAAAGCAATAAACTCATCAAAAGCACATTCTTCATAACTAAGCATTTTACATTTACTTCACTTTACACTTTTTCAAAGTTCCAGCATATTTTCATTAATGTATCAGGTATTTTTACCTGTTTTAAAAAGCAGGTAAAAATACCCGCCCGTTTATCATTTCCCTTCACCAATATCCTGTCTTTGTTCATCAACTTTTTTCTATCATACCCCAAAAAACGCACTATCATAAAACTTTCTTTTGCCTGTTTTCATACACGGGTGTAACTTGAATAGAAGTTGAAGAAAATGGGGCAATGTGGGTTGTATTAGAAAAATATTACACTTACCACCTGCGCAGTTATTGGGAAGCAAGTGCGCAGAAGTGGGAAGTTTTTGCGCAGTTTTGGGAAGCAGTGAGAAGCAGAACTTCCCACCTTTTTATTGATAATCAACATGTTAAATCAAAAGTGGGAAGTAGAAAAAAATTGCGCAATCAGTTTGCCGTGACGAAATATTGAGAGTACTCGGCCGAGGAGTACCGTTTTTCGCGCAGGTCTTTGGCAAAGCGCAGCACATCGGGTTTCACGTCTTTGCGTAGCCGGTTGCGTAGGGTGAGCTTCACTCCAAAGTAGGCACTGGTGCGGTTGCCCAGCGTAGGATGGTTGAGCGGGAAAAACGAAAACACCAATGTGGGCCAGCTGGCACGGCTACCCTGCTCGAAAGACACTATTACCGGGAAGCCGGAGATCTCGCCCTTCAGGCGTTCGGTGGTATAGAAAAGGCGGCTGTTCTCGTTGTTGAGAATAACAGAATAACCGTCGTCGAAGAGGCTCAGAATGGATCGGTCGGAAGTGTCGGTGGTAATGCGGCGCATGGTGCGGAAGTGATTGATGCCGCGGATAACGAAGGTGCCGGTGAATACAGCGCAGATAACGGCCGAGAACATCACCACCCCAAGGGGATCGGTCTCACCCGCCCCGGTAAGGATGAGGATGACTGCACCCGCCAGAAAGGTTAGTGCTGCCATGAAGAGGACCTTATTGCTGTTGTATTCCCAGAACTTCATTTGAGTACCAAATAAGGATGCGTGACACGACCGGTAAACACCTTCCTCAACGCCAAATGTCGGGCAAAGCTGAACAGATGCAGTTATAGGAAGATAGAGCGTTCCTGTCAGTTAAATATTGTAACAAAAATTATGCCAAGAAAAGCTAATAATCAAAGGACTATGCGTGATCTGAGGCTAAATACATGCGCCGGCGCTGTGTATGCAGGCTTGCTGTACATGTGTGACAGGCTATTCAGAATACATGACGAACATTATGTTTTCCCAAAACACTTTTTGCTTATCTTCATCAAAAAATAAACCATATGCAACTACTTGACGGTGTTCTCGTATCGGGGCACATAAAAGAACAGATAAAGAACGAAACACTGGAATGGCAGGCATCGGGTGGCAAGAAGCCGCACCTGGCCGCCATACTGGTAGGCAACAACCCGGCCAGCGAGGCATATGTGGGTTCTAAAGTGAAACACTGCGAAGAGCTGGGATTCGACTCTACGCTGCTACGCCTCTCGGCCGATATTTCTGAAGCCGACCTGATAGCCGAGGTGAACAAACTGAACAATGACGACAAGGTAGATGGCATACTGGTGCAGTTGCCCCTGCCGGCGCATATATCTCCCGATTCGGTGATCAATGCCATAGACCCCGGCAAGGATGTGGATGGTTTCCACCCCATCTCTCAGGGCCGCATGGTGCTGGGTCAGCCCACCTTTCTGCCGGCAACGCCCTATGGCATCATGCTGATGCTGGAGTACTATAAGATAGACACTACCGGCATGAACTGCGTGGTGATAGGCCGCAGCAACATTGTGGGCACACCTATGACTTTGCTGATGAGCCGTGCATCCAATCCGGGCAATGCAACTGTGACCATGTGTCACTCTAAAACAAAGAACCTGAAAGACTTCACCCGCAATGCCGATATCATCATTGCAGCTATAGGTCGTCCGCGCTATGTTACCGCCGATATGGTGAAAGAAGGCGCAATCGTGATAGACGTGGGTATCAACCGCATCGACGACCCAACGAAGAAAAGCGGCAGCCGTCTGGTGGGCGATGTGGACTTTGACAATGTGGCGCCACTGTGCAGCTACATCACCCCGGTGCCCAAGGGCGTGGGTCTGATGACCATTTGCGGTCTGATGAAGAACACACTGCTGGCGGCCAAGCTGAAGGGCAAATAAGTAACGTATCCACAGAAGAATAAGCCGTAAAGCATGTATTCAATTACATGCTTTACTTTTGTGCCTCAGTTTCATTCAGTCTTCACGTTGACCAACAACTACGAAATAGCGGGCTACCCTGTCATGGAGCATTTTTACACGCTTCAGGGCGAGGGGGTACATACGGGCAGGGCAGCCTACTTCATTCGGCTGGGCGGCTGCGACGTGGGCTGTGTGTGGTGCGATGTGAAGGAAAGCTGGGATGCATCGCAGCATCCGCAAATGACCAATGAAGAGCTGGTGCGTATAGCTGCAGCACACGAAGGCCGCATAGCCGTGATAACAGGTGGCGAACCCGCCATGCACCCCCTCTCGGCACTATGCGACGCACTGCACGCATACGACTTCAAGGTGCATATCGAGACATCGGGGGCCCACCCGCTGAGCGGGCATCCGGACTGGGTGACACTTTCGCCCAAGAAGTTCAAGGCGCCGCTGGAAGAGAACTTCGCGCTGGCCGATGAACTGAAGGTGGTGGTGTTTCACAAGTCGGACCTGGAATGGGCCGAGCAGCACGCCGCGCGCGTGGGCAGCCATTGTCGCCTTTTTCTGCAACCCGAGTGGAGCAAGCGCGACACGATAACGCCCCTCATCATCGACTATATCAAACAGCATCCGCAGTGGCAGTTGTCGCTGCAAACTCATAAATACATCAACATTCCGTAATGACCTGGCTTGATACCGTTATTCTCAGCGTGGTGGAAGGGATCACCGAGTTCCTCCCCATTTCCTCAACCGGCCACATGATTCTTGTGGACGCCATTATGAACAATGGCCAGCAGCTTACAGCAGACCAGAAGGAGTTCAAGAAGCTGTTCGAAGTGTGTATTCAGTTGGGTGCTATACTATCAGTGGTGGTGCTGTACTGGAAGAAGTTCCTGGACGTGAAGCGGATGGACTTCTATTTCAAGCTAATCGTGGCTGTATTCCCGGCGCTGGTGTTCGGGAAACTGTTCTCTGATAAAATAGACGAGTTGCTGGAAAGCCCCACCACGGTGGCGGTGGCACTATTGGTGGGCGGCATCATACTGTTGTTTGTAGATAAGCTGTTTGCCAAGAGCGAGATAGACCACGAGCAGAATATGAGCTACAAGAAAGGCTTTATGGTGGGCATGTGGCAGGTAATAGCCATGATACCTGGCACCAGCCGAAGTGCGGCGACCATCATCGGTGGTATGCAACAAGGCCTTTCGCGCAGGTTTGCGGCAGAGTTCTCGTTTTTTCTGGCGGTACCTACCATGATGGCCGCCACCGGCTACAAGCTGTTGAAGGCAGTGAAAGAGCACCCCGAAATGCTGAAGAATAAAGACAACCTGGCTATGCTGGGCGTGGGCAATGTTATCGCATTTATAGTGGCGTTTATTGCCATAAAAACGTTCATACAGTTTCTGCAAAAGAACAGTCTGCGTGCATTTGGTGTGTACCGCATAGTGGCTGCAGTGGCCATTTTCGTGCTGATGTATCTGGGGTATATCTCATAACCGTGACACAAAACGAAGACCCGCCTTGCGGCGGGTCCTGAAGGTTCTATACAGTAAATAGTGACTGAGGGTAATGGCCGTATGGCATCAATACTCATCCTCATTGAAGAAGAAATCTTCCTGTGTCGGGTAGTCTGGCCAAATGTCCTCGATACCTTCGTAGATCTCGCCCTCGTCGTCAAGTTCCTGCAGATTCTCTACTACCTCAAGTGGAGCACCCGAACGGATCGCGTAGTCGATCAATTCGTCCTTAGTGGCAGGCCATGGTGCATCTTCGAGATGTGATGCCAGTTCTAACGTCCAAAACATATTGTAATATTTTAATTTTTTAACTACTTTCCGCAAATGTAAGCGAAAAATCAAAAAACAAAAGACAATTTTTACGAGATGAAAATGTTAACAAAAAGTGTTGCCAAACAACAGGATCGGGTATATGTCCGCCACATTCTTTGCAATTAATAGATAACTTGCAGCATCATGCTTTCAGCTAAAGACCTCACTAAAAAATATGGTTCACTCACGGTAGTGAACAATGTGTCTGTAGAAGTAGGCAAGAGTGAGATCGTGTCTATAGTGGGGCCATCCGGCGCGGGCAAGAGCACATTGCTGCACCTGCTGGGCGGACTGGACAAACCCGATAGCGGCAGTGTGCTGATAGACAATACCGATATGCTGAAGTTGCCCCCTAAAAAGCAGGCACAATTCCGCAATACACACATAGGTTTTGTGTTTCAGTTTCACCATCTGCTGCCCGAGTTCAGCGCGGTAGAGAATGTATGTATCCCACTATGGATAAAGGGGCTGGGCAAAAAAGAAGCGACAGAGCAGGCGCGGGAGATATTGAATATAGTGGGGCTGGGCGACAGGTTGGAGAACAAACCGTCTGAACTTTCGGGCGGTGAGCAGCAACGTGTTGCGATAGCCCGTGCGCTGGTGAACAAACCATCTGTTGTGATGGCCGATGAGCCTACCGGTAACCTTGACAGCGAGAACGCCCACCTGATACACCAACTGTTTCTGGACCTGCGCGACAAACTGGGACAGACGTTTGTGATGATCACCCACAACGATGCACTTGCCCGGATGACCGACCGCACACTGCATATGCAGGATGGAAGGATAGTGAAATAAACTGTCAGGGAAGTAAAGGACGGCGCCAAGTGCAGTGCACGGCTATAACGGCTACAACATCACCGGAAATAAGGAACACAACAACATAGGGAAAACGTCTAACCTTTACATCTCTCAGCGTTTTTGAATGGTCGATGTATGAGTAATTTAACGGGGCTTCAGACAATTTAGCGAATTGGCCAGCTAACTCATTCAGGAAGTCTTCTCCCAAACCGATCCTCTTCTTTTCATAGTAACCATAGGCGTCAGCCATGTCAGCATGTGCATCTGCAGTTATCTCCAACCTATAAGTCATCCTGTAAGCGTTGTTGCCTGATCAACTTTAAGGACTCTTCCACCGAATAGGTTTTCGTTGAACCGGAGAGGTATTTGTCGGCACGCTCATGCAGCATATTCAATTCGGCATCCGAATAGCTATACCCTGATGATACGTTACCGCTCAATAGGATATACAACGCCTCGATCTTCTCATCATCGGATGAATCAATAAATTCATGGAGTTTGTTCCTTAACGCTGCTTGTCCCATTATCTAAGGTTTGAACCAAATTTACGAAAATCAAAGACACAACATTATATAAAAAAGCCGATGTACCACTCCTATCGGTGGCTTCCATTACCTTTGCAGCCACATAACATTCTATGGTAATGAGGTATTTCAGAACGTATCCGTGGGGCATGCAATTGATGCTGTTCCTGCTGATGTCGTTCACGTTCATGGCGGGGATAGGGGCCATTACACTCAGTGTTTTCACCAAAATGACGGGCTTTGCTGTAAGTCAGTTGTCGGGTATCACACCACAGAGCCCCACTGCATTGATCCATGCTTTTGTCACCCTTCAGGGATTGCAGAACCTGTTTGTGTTCCTGGTTCCGGCAGCAGTGTTTGCCTACCTGTCCACACCCCGGCCTGCTGAGTACCTGGGGTTGCGCAAACCTGCAAGCCCCATGCACCTGTTACTCTCGATACTGTTAATGGCCGGCGCTATGCCACTGCTATTGCTGATACAGACTACGATGCAGCAATTCGACTTCGGGGCTGGTGTAAAGACCGCACACGAGGCACAAATGAAGATGAATGAGGCCATCATGATGATGCCTACGTTTGGCGACTTCCTGCGCACATTTGTTGTGATGTCCATCATTCCGGGCATTGGTGAAGAGCTTTTTTTCAGAGGAGTAATGATGCGGTTTGTGAAGAAAAAATCGCGGGGCATGCTTGTGCCTATGTTGTTCACAGCTGCTGTATTCTCCTATTCTCATGCCAATGTATATGGCTATCTGTCCATATTCCTTGCGGGTTCGTTGCTGGCGGGGCTGTATTACTTCACCGGGTCAATCTGGTGCAGCATAGCCGGACATATGTTCTTCAACGGGTTCCAGGTGGTGCTCAGCTACATGGGCCGGAGCAATGCCACCATCAAGGCATTTGTGGACAGCGACACAGTGCCGGTATATTATGCAATAGGCGGCGCGGTGGTATTTGTGGCGGCTGCATTTTTGCTGGTGAAGACGCGGACACCGCTGAAACCGGGCTGGACGGACGACTACACGCCGGCCGAACTGGCCGCCATGCAGAACGAAGGAGGCAGGCAGCTGTGATAAATTCTGTACCTGTTGACAACGTTGCAGGAAACAATATATATTTACAGCAGTATGGACTTAGCCAAATTCAGAGCCTCAGCGAAACGCAAACAGAAATCTCTCTCTACTTTCCTTGACAAACTGGACAAGATCGTTCCACCCGACCTGCAGGATATAGCAGACCGGGCCGATGCTGCCATGTGGAAAGAAACAGACTGCACCACGTGCGCGAACTGCTGCAAAACCATGACCCCCACTTTCACGGTAAAGGACATTAACCGCATCTCTAAACACCTGGGTATGAAGCCGAAGGAGTTTAAAGACAAATGGCTGCTGCATGAAAAGGAAACAGGCGATTGGGTGAACAAAACACAGCCCTGCCAATTCCTGGAGAACAATATGTGCTCCATATACGAAGTGCGCCCGGCAGATTGTGCAGGCTTCCCGCACCACCATCTGAAGCCGTTCGATCTGTATAACGATATGTTCAAGGCCAACATCATGCACTGCCCGGCCACACTTTCTATGGTAGATCGTGTGAAGAAGGAAGTGGACCGTCGCTACGACATGTAAAGTGTACTAACGGGTGAACTTGTACCCGATGCCACGGATGGAATGGAAGTGGCGCGGGTTGCGGCTATCGGTCTCGAAGAACTTACGGAAGTTGAGGATGAAGTTGTCGATGGTGCGTGTGGTAGGGTACACGTTGTAGCCCCATACGATCTGCAATATCTGCTCGCGCGACACTACCTCGCCTTCATGCTCGGTGAGCAGGCGCAGCAGGGCAGCCTCTTTCTTGCTCAATTCGCGGTGCTCTCCGTTCTTGTCCACACATTCGTGGGCGCTGAAGTCGATGACACAACCTTCAAACTCATATGTGTCGCTTACCGCCTGTGGTTCCTTAATTTTCTTGTTCTTGGTTACCAGCTTATCTACCCTCAGCAGCAGTTCTTCCAGATTGAAGGGCTTGGTGAGATAGTCATCGCCTCCCTTGCGCAGGCCTTCTACCCTGTCGGACCCGCTGTTGCGTGCCGAAAGGAAAAGGATAGGCACATCGTTGTGCTGCATGCGTATGGTCTCGCAAACGGTGATACCGTCCATATCGGGCAGCATGATGTCGAGGATGATGAGGTCGAAATATTCGTTCTTCACCGCCTTGATAACAGCCGGGCCATTATCTACTGTGGTCACCTCATACCCTTCCAGCTCCATATTCAGCTTCAACGCTTCCCTCAGTGTTTCTTCATCTTCTGCTATGAGCAGCGATGCCCGATATTGTTTGCCAGCCATATTTACTATTTGCGGCAACGAAATTACAGATTATTGGGGATAAGGCGACATGGGTGGTGCAGGTGTACACGTGGGCTGATTTCTGTGTTACTTTGCAGCAGCATGAACCAAGGCATCTTCCGACACCAATACTACAGGCACATACTGTGTGCGGTGCTTTGGGTGTGGGTAGTCTTTCCGGCTACTTTGCTGCACGCACAGGCGGCACCCGGCTTCGGGATAGATGCCCGCATACTTGGCGGGAGGGTTATCAAACATGAGGCAAAGTTCACCCTTCCTATTCCGGCATTCACAACCGGGATGGATGTGAACCTGGTGTGGCACACCGATGGCAGCGAGGCCTGGCAGCAACGGAGGCATTATCCGAGAATCGGGGTAGGCATAGTGGCACTGCATTACGGCAACGATGCTGTTTATGGTAATATGGCAGGTGTTTACCCCAATATCACTTTCCCGCTGATAACGGGGCACAAACTGGAATGGACAGTGCGACTGGGCAACGGAATAGGGTATGTAAGCCGCCGTTTCAACCGCACCGACCCCGTGAACACGGTAAATGTGGCGATAGGCGCACATGTGAACGATCTTATCATGATCAACACGGCGGCTACTTGGCACATCAACAAACACTGGCTGCTACATGCGGGCGGGTTTGTGACCCATATCTCGAACGGGTCGGTGCGCAAACCTAATCTGGGCGTAAATGTGGCGGGTGGTTCAATAGGGGTCAGCTACTTCCCTGTAACAGCAAGGCCGGCTTTGATGGTGCGGGAACTACCCCAACTAAGCAACCGCTGGCTGCTGCAGCTGCGGGGCAGTATGTCGCTGGTGTCGTCCAACACAGCCGGAGGGCCGCTGTACCCGGTATATATAGGCACAGCAACCGTGAGCCGCAGATGGCACAGCGTGAACAAAGCATTTGCCGGGATAGACTACTCTTACCACACCAATCTGGCAGCACATATGCGCAACAACGGACTGGAAGCGGGCAATGAACGACAGCACAGTTACAAAAGCGCCATTGTGGCGGGCAACGAGTTTTTGATGGGCAGAGTGGGCATAGCAGTGCAGGCAGGTGCCTACCTGGTAAAAGGCTATCTGCAAAAAGAAGACATCTACGAAAAAGTGAGCCTTAACTACTACTGCGTGCTGCGGGAGAAAGGTCCGCTGAAAGAACTGTGCTTGTACACCGCACTGAAAGCCCACCTGAACGTGGCCGAAATGGGCGAGATGGGGATAGGGATAGGTCTGTAAAGCCGCGAATACGTAATTTCGCCCACCTGAATCAATGAGTATGCACCCCGGAGAACTGCGCATAGAAGATTTTACCTACGACCTGGCCGATGAACGGATAGCCCGCTATCCCCTGGCAGAACGCGACGCATCGCGACTGCTGGTGTACCGTGACGGACAGATATCGGAAGACACCTACCGCAACCTGGCGGCTCATGTACCTGCCAATACCACCATGGTGTTCAATCAGGCAAGGGTGGTGCATGCTCGGCTGTTATTTCAGAAAGAGACGGGTAGCACCATAGAGGTCTTCTGCCTGGCCCCACACGAGCAGTATGGCGACATACAAACTGCGATGCACACCCGTGGCGAAGTGCTATGGGAGTGCCTGGTGGGTGGCGCGTCGAAGTGGAAGAAAGATACAGTGCCGCAAATGGTAAGCGAAGAACCGGCGTTCACGCTCACGGCCTACATAGAGGAGAAAAGAGCAAACAGTTATATACTGCGGCTGAAGTGGACCGACGAGTGGCTGACGTTTGCAGAGGTGCTGCATTATATGGGCAAGGTACCGTTGCCACCCTACCTGCGCCGCAATGCAGAGCAGGGCGATGAAACCACCTACCAGACAATATTTGCAAAAGATGAAGGCAGTGTGGCTGCACCTACTGCGGGACTCCACTTCACGCCCAGAGTCATGGACGAACTTGCGGGCAAAGGAATAGGATCGGCGTTTGTAACGCTGCATGTGGGTGCGGGTACTTTTATACCGGTTAAAGCCGAGACCATGCAAGACCACAACATGCATGCCGAATGGATAGAGGTGACCACCGCCGCCGTACAACAACTGATCTCTGCACTGAATGGCAACATAGTTGCAGTAGGCACAACTTCATTGCGCACCATAGAAACGCTGTATTGGCTAGGCAACAAAATACTGAATAAAGAACCGCTGAACCTGCAGGACATTTCCATTGATCAGTGGGATGCCTATACTTCACGACCGAACCACGATACTGCCGCGGCATTGACAGCACTGCTGCACTACATGAAGCAGCATGATATGGAACGGCTGATAACACGTACGCGCATTATGATAGCGCCGGGTTATGATCTGCGTGTGGCCAACGGTATTGTTACCAACTTCCACCAGCCACAATCTACACTGCTGCTGCTGGTGGCTGCCATTATAGGCAACGACTGGCATAGGGTATATGACCATGCGCTGAACAACGGCTATCGTTTTCTTAGTTATGGAGACGGCAGCCTTTTGTGGAAGCGATGATCGTACAAAACACGACAGGCTATTGCAAGGAAAATATCCTGCAATAGCCTGTGCTATTTCTGAGCTGTTGTTGTTTACAACAGTCCCCTTACTTTTTCTATTACTGCGGCCAGTCCCGCAACGTCCTGACCACCGGCAGTGGCCATTGACTTCTGACCGCCCCCACCACCCTTGATGAGCGGTGCCACATGTTCTTTGATGATCTTACCGGCATCCAGTCCGCGGGCAGCGTTCACTTTATCGTCAACACCCACGGCCACAAATGCTTTGCCATCTATGTTGGCACACAGAACGATCACGTGGTCGTTGAGGTGCGATTTAAGATCGGTACACAATTTCTTCAGTGCGTCGGCATTGCTCACGGTTACCATCTGACCAATGAAGGAGATCTGATTGATGATCTCATCTTTAGTGAGCAGTTCGTTGCGCACACCCACCAACTGACGGGCTTCCAGGCTCTCTACATGCTTTTCCAGCTGGCTGCGCTCTTCCTGCAATTTTTCAATTGCCTTTACAGGGTCTTTCGCATTCTTCAACTGAGCAGCTATGCTATTGATAAGTTCCAGCTTCTCGTTGATAAAGTCTTCGGCAGCCTTGCCGCTCACGGCCTCTACCCTGCGCACACCGGCAGCTACTGCGGCCTCGCTCGTTATCTTGAAGTAGCCCAGCTCGCCGGTATAACCCACGTGTGTACCACCGCATAATTCAATAGAATATTCAGCATCCATGATCACTACGCGCACCATGGTGCCATATTTCTCGCCAAACAGCGCCATAGCACCCATTGCCACTGCATCGTCCTTGCTCATGGTCTTGATCACCACCGGAACGTTCTCGCGGATCTTGCGATTCACGATGGTCTCTATCTGTTTGATCTCCTCATCGCTCACTTTAGCGAAGTGAGAGAAGTCGAACCTGAGGTGTTCCTCATTCACCAGAGAACCTTTCTGCGCCACGTGTGTACCCAATACCTGACGCAACGCCGCATGCAGCAGGTGTGTGGCACTATGGTGCACCGTTGTTGCAGCGCGCTTTTCGGCATCCACCTTCGCCACAGCCGGCGCCGATACGTTCTCGGGCAGCGTCTGCGTGAAGTGAATGATCATACCGTCTTCTTTCTTGGTATCAACTATCGCTACAGTCTCGTTGGGGAACACCAGCATACCGGTATCACCCACCTGACCACCGCTCTCGGCATAGAACGGTGTAGCGCTCAGCACCAGCTGGAAGAGTTCTTTTCCTTTAGCACTTACGCGGCGATATTTCATTATTGATGCATCCGCTTCAAGGGTCTCATATCCAACAAAGTCGGTACCACCTTCTTTCAGTACCACCCAATCATCTGTATCGAGCGCCGTAGCAGCACGGCTGCGCGCCTTTTGCTGCTGCATCTCGGAAGTGAACGCAGCCTCATCGACATGCAGGCCCTGCTCGCTGCCTATGAGCCTTGTGAGGTCGATGGGGAAGCCATAGGTATCATACAGTTCAAACGCTGCCTTACCATCAATGGTCTGCGTGTTTCTGCTTCTTGTCTCATTAATGATATCGTCAATCTTCTTCAACCCCTTGTCCAGTGTGCGCAGGAAAGCGTCTTCCTCTTCCTTCACCACACGGCATACCAGATCTATCTGCTTTTGCAGTTCGGGGAATACATCCTCAAACTGCTTTGCCAAAACCGGCATCAGCTGGTGCAGCAGCGGCTGCTTGTAATCGAGGTATGAATAATAGTAACGAACGGCACGACGAAGGATGCGACGAATCACGTATCCCGCTCCGGTATTGGATGGCAACTGACCGTCGGCAATGGTGAAGCCGATAGCACGGATATGATCTGACAGTACACGGAAAGCGATGTCGGGACGGCTGTCGGTATAGCCATATTTCTTACCCGTTATCTGCTCAATGGCAGTGATGGTTCCGGTGAACAGGTCTGTATCATAGTTGCTCTGACGGCCCTGCAACACGCGTACCAATCGTTCGAGACCCATGCCGGTGTCCACGTGTTTGGCAGGCAATGGTTCCAGTGTACCATCCTTCAAACGATTGAACTGCATGAATACGTTATTCCAAATCTCTATCACCTGCGGATGATCGGCATTCACTAGGTCGCGGCCCGGTTTGGTTTTCTTCTCTTCTTCGGTGCGGCAGTCCACATGGATCTCAGAACAGGGACCACACGGACCCATATCGCCCATTTCCCAGAAGTTATCCTTTTTATTGCCCAGCAGTATGCGGTCTTCTGCTACGTGCTTCTTCCAGAAATCGTATGCTTCCTGATCCATTGGCAGGTTTTCGGCAGGGTCGCCACCAAAAACTGTTACGTATAGTTTCTCTTTGGGTATGCCATAAACCTCTGTGAGCAATTCCCAGCTCCAGGCAATAGCCTCTTCCTTGAAGTAATCGCCGAAGCTCCAGTTGCCCAGCATCTCGAACATGGTATGGTGGTAGGTATCTACGCCCACTTCCTCCAAGTCGTTGTGTTTACCGCTCACACGCAGGCACTTCTGAGTATCGGCTATACGATTGCTGGTAGGCTGTCCGTTGCCCAGAAAATAGTCTTTGAACTGGTTCATGCCCGCATTGGTAAAAAGCAGGGTAGGGTCGTTCTTCACTACAATGGGTGCTGATGGCACTATTTCATGCCCTTTCTTGCGGAAAAAATCCAAAAATTGCCGGCGTATCTCGTTAGCTGTAAGCATCTGGTAATGTGTCTGTAATTATATAGGCTGCAAAACTAATAGAAAACAGGAAAGGATAACAGGCCATTTTCGTGATGCGGGATATGTTCTATATCTTTAAATGAAAATAACACACTATATGCAACTTTCCGCCAAAGGCTCCATCAACCGCAGCTACGAGATACTCGATGCCAACAAGAATACCATTGCTACTGTGGTTTATCCGTCCCGATTCAAATATCGTTCGGCCGAGATAACGGCCGGCAACCGGATGTGGCATACCCAACCCGCCCAGTGGCTGACCCGCAGAATAGAGATACTGGACAACGACACCGTTGCCGGAATGATGAAGTTCAAGGGGATGAACAGCTTTCAGTTACAGTTGACCGGGCACCCTACCTACACCATACGCAGAGTAGGATTCTTACGCACCCATGTGGGGCTGTTTACCGAAGCCGGTATGGAGATTGTAAAAGTGACACAGCCCAACAAATGGGCGTTCAGAACGCTGGAACTGGAAATTGAAACGGACGATAACTATGCGGAAGCGAAAGACCCTTTGATATTGAGTTGCGTGATTTGGTATATCAATTACCTGCGGGCAGCAGCCAATGCAAGTGCGTAGCGCATCAGAGCTGTATGCCGAAATTGGCGGTACACTCTATTATTGAGCCCGGGCCGGTCAGGTAAAACAAGCGGTAGTAAACTTTGTCTTCTTCCGCAATTCCATCGTATTTTCCATCAGCACCAACATAGGTGCCTCGCAATCCTGCACGGACCGAAATAAAGAAGGCTTTGTACATGTACCTGCGACCGTAGCCCGCTCCGGCCCCGATGTAGTCGTAAATTATCCGCTCACTTGGCGTGGGTAATCCAATAGCTTGAAACTTATTGGCAATATACTCAGCATCGCCACTGAATAACTTTGTGTAGATAAAGTCTTGATGATACCAGGCTCTACGAACGCGGTGCCTCCAGATCTTTCCCAGATAAAAAGTCCAGTTGAAGTCTTGCATCTTGCCCTCATACACACCGGTATAAAGGTTGTAGGTGCTCATGTAGCTATAATTGCGGCGACGGTATTCTATCCCAACGCCAAGCCTAGACATTGCGTTTGCGGGGTTAGTCAGCGTTAGTGCCACTGAATAGGGTCTGTCGTATGCCCATTCACGAACCCAAGGGTTCATTTGAGCGGACGAATATATTGCAAAAACAGCAAATGCGACCAGAAGTATGTACCTCTTCAATGTATGAGTATATTTATCTATAAGAAACAGCAAAAATAAAACATTAACCTTGTAGTAAAAACTAATACGAGCATTATTTTATCGATAACGGTCGTAGATATGATTGTGGAATTTTCAGTTCTTAGGTTCTTATAGTGCAGACAAACTAATTTTGCACTCAAACTCTCGGTAATGAACCTCGACGAAAGAATAGAACAAAGTGCCACATACAGCTCGTTCCGCACCAGCCTGGATATTGCCATGGGTGCCATCTACATAATTCTGGGCGTGATATTAGTGAGCCTGAAGCAATTCGGCGCGCTGGAACTGAGCACCACATCGGCCTGGGTGCTGGGATCGGCCATGATACTTTATGGTGCCTTTCGTATCTACCGCGGCATCACGGCAATAGGTGCGCTGCGCCGGACCAGAAACAGAAACACAAGACGTTGATTATCATTTATTTACGACGATATTACCTTAAGTAAATAGGGCACCAAAAGGGGTGTTAAATTATTGTTAGAGCAGATATAACACCGCCGTATCTATAAATTATTGAGTAAAATTGCGTTCCTTATGCGAATCAGTAGCAGGTTTTTATTTATATGTTTGTCGGTTTTCTTCTTCGCTTCCTGCGATGATCGTCCGGCGCACCCCGATTCGCTGGGAAAGGGTGAGATAGATATTTCGGTAGATGAGACCTACCGACCGGTGATGGAACAGATCAGTACCATCTTCGACAGCAGCTTCCCCGATGCCAAGGTGCATATACATTACAAACCGGAAGCCGAGTGTTTCAAAGACTATTTTGATAAAAAGGCCCGACTCATTCTCGTGACCCGCGATCTGAATCTGCAGGAAAAAGACGCCTGCAAGTCGCGCCAGATATATCCGTTTTCTTTGGCCGTGGCGCGCGATGCGGTTGCGGTGATCCTTAATAACGAATCGCCCGATTCGCTGCTGGATATGAACATGCTGAAAGGGATACTTACCGGTCAGTACAACAAAAAATATACGGTGGTATTCGATAATCAGGCATCAAGCACTGTTCGGTTCATTAACGATTCTGTACTGAAGGGCGAAAAAATGGGAGGCAATGTGTTTGCGGCCAAGGGCAATGCGGAAGTGGTGGACTATGTGATGAAGAACCCCAACGCGATAGGCTTTGTGGGTTTGGGTTATGTCAGCGACTCATCGGACCCGAATAACACAGGCGCTTTCATAAAAAGTGTTAAAGTTGCGGCCATCAAAAACGATGCTACGGGGGAGTTCCTGCAGCCTTATCAGGCCTATATAGCGCTTAAAACCTACCCTCTGACCCGCCATCTCTACTACATCAACAGCGAAAGCTACCACGGGCTTGGCACGGGTTTTGCAAATTTCATTAGTAACCAGCGTGGACAATTGGTTTTCTTCCACGCGCACATGTTCCCGGTGCGATCAGAGATGGTCATCAGGGACGCACAGATAAATCAGTAGATCATTCTTAATCCAATAAACAAAACGGCACTGAACGTGCCACGCAGAACATGAAAAGAATAATGGTGATGCTCGCATTCGTTGCCTTCGGCCTTACAGCCGGCGCGCAGGATGCATCAGTGAAAAATGGTATCAAACTGTACAACTACAAGAAGTACAAATCGGCACAGGTGGTCCTGACCCCACTTGCAGAAAAAGACCCTATGGCCAACTACTATCTGGGACTCCTGCATATTGCTACCGGCAACCTCGATCAGGCTGCTGCTGCTTTTGCCCGCTTCCCTGAGGATCTGGCGAATATATCAGGTACTGCCCGCGTAGCTTTCGCTAAGAAAGACGTTACTACCGGCAACAACATTGCTAAAGCGCTTGCGGCAAAAGCTAAGAAGAAAGACTTCCTGCCACAGAAATACGCGGCGGACGCTATCACTTACAGCGAAGGTGGCGACTACGCACAGGCTATTGCATGGTATAAAGACGTGCTGGTGAAGAACGCAGGTGGCGACAATGCCGAAGTGCACATTGGCCTGGCTGATGCGATGAGGAAAACACCGGGTGGTGGTGGTGAAGCCATGACCAACTACGAAATGGTGACTGAAAAAGACAAAACAAACTCTCTTGCATTCACCCGCATAGGTGACCTGTGGTATGAAGCCCGCAACTACCAGAGTGCGCTGGATAACTACGCACGCGCCAAAGATGCAGACAATACCAACCCGCTGCCTTACAAAGCTCTGGCAAATGCCTATTCGCGCTCGGGCAAGTACAAACTGGCACTGCAGAACCTGGAAGAGTACCTGTCTCACTCTGACAATACCAACGAAGACCAGCTGGAATATGTACGCGCCCTGTATCAGGCACAGAGCTATTGCGATGCTGCAAAGCTTGCAGAAAAACTGATGGGCTCACAAACCGATGCCGCACGCATTACGGAGCTTACGGGTATCCTTGGTTTCTCTCAGGTGAACTGCAACGACTCTATGGCTGCACTCACCAACCTGCGTAAGTACTTTTCTATGCAGGATCCTAAGAAAATATTGCCGGGTGCTTACCTGGAATATGGTAAACTGTTCCTGAAACTCGGCATGCTAGACTCTGCCGGTGCCTACTACACAAAGGGCATAGAGGGCGACACCACCAAGAACAAATCTGACGTGTACCGCGAGGTTGCAGAGGCCTTCAAGGGAAAGAAAGAATATTGTAATGCTGCCGAGTGGTATGATAAGCTTGTGAAAGCAAATCCGGGCACACAGCCGCTTGACTACTTCTGGAGGGGATACATGTTCTACTACTGCAACAGCATGGATAAGGCCGTGAAAGCGTTCGAAGAGTTCGAAGCCAAGTATCCTGATCAGCCTTCAGCTTATTATTGGCATGGCCGTGCTGCCGCTGCTATAGACTCTGAAGCGACAGAAGGTCTTGCAGCCCCACACTTCACAAAGTGGTTGGAGAAAGTAGGCCCTACCTACGAGAAGAAGAACGACATGAAGATCGCTTATCAGTACCTCGTTCTTTACTACTACAAGAAGAAAGACAAGGAGAACCTGAAAGTGTACATGGACAAACTGGCGGCAATTGCACCGGAAGATGCATTGCTGAAACAGATACAGGACGCAGACAAACCGGGTTCGGCCAAAAAGCCGGCCGGCAGCAAGTAGGTCACAATTATTTTATTCAGTAAAGCCCCGGTTCTTCCGGGGCTTTTTAATTGGTATGTCCTACTTTTACGGTGTCTGATACGATCATGAAAAGTTACTCCCGCTATACTGTACTTATGTTCCTGATCGGCACACTATGTGGTGCGTTGTCGCTATCGTCGTGCGGAGAAAGGAACGAACGCAAAAACAAGACGTCCGACATCAATGAGCTTGCCAACAAGATAGGGCGCAAGACCGCCATAGAAGACTACCCCAAGATACCCGGCGAGGAGCTGCTGCAAGACCTGGGCAGCAACCGCCTTTTTGGTGAGCTGCAAAGCCGGTATTCACAACAACTGGTGGCTTTGCACGGTGCCGTGACTGCCGACAATGCAAAATTCATAGTAGTGATAATGGGACCGGACGTGGGCAAATTCGCTTCGCCTTCCAATACCTACGGCATTTCATTCATCACCCAACTGTGCACTAATCAGGGCATCGACTGGATAGACCTCTCGCCCGATATCTCAGAGTGGACAACGGTAAATGATCCCAACCGTGCGCCGGTGAACGGCAACTGGTCAAAGGCCGGAGCGTCAATGGCTGCTAAGATGCTCGCAGGTGCCGTTTCCAAGTACGACGACTACAACAATCCGACATCACTTACATCTGCCGACAGGCCCTACTCTTTCGGAGATATGCAGAAACCTGAACCCGGAGACATGGAAGGCAAGCCTGCGGTGCGCATGCATGTGAACGATCAGGGGTTGCGCATGGGGTACAATATCACTTTCCCCAAGTCGAAACAAAGGGTGCTGTTGCTGGGCGATCAGAAAATACTGACTCCCGACCTCGATGACGATCACACCATTACTACCTACCTGCAACGTGCATTCCCCGATAAAGAATTCATCAATGCCGGTCACCCCAACTATACCATAGAAGACTATGTGTCGCTGTACACTGAAAAAGCACGCTACACCGAACCCGACGTGGTGATACTATGCACCAATGGCGGCGACATACTGGACGAGTACTTTTCGCAGCGCAACCATTTCGCGCGATCAGGCAAGGGCTACAGACCAACTGAAACAGAATTGAATTTTTATAAACAGTTCACCAAATCAAACTGACCGACCAAAGTATGGAAGTGAATATAGAAGAGATCAAATACCCTATTGGCCGTTACGTGCGTCCTGACGCCTATACCACCGACCTGCTGCAGGAATGGATAGCTGTGCTGAAAGCGCTGCCATCTTGGATGGATGTTTGTATAGAGAACCTTGATGCCGACCAGCTGCGCGTGCCTTACCGCGAGGGCGGCTGGAATATTCAGCAGGTAGTGCACCACCTGGCCGACAGCCACCTCAACGCCTACATCCGCATCAAACTGGCACTGACAGAAGACAATCCGACTGTAAAACCCTATGACGAGAACGCATGGGCTGTTCTGCCCGACGTGGACAGCGTGCCGGTAAATGTGTCGGTGACCATGCTGCATGCCCTGCACCGCCGTATGGTGGCATTGCTGGAATCGCTGAGCCCCGCACAATGGGAAAGGACCGTTTTCCACCCTGAACACAAACGCACAATAGCAGTGTGGGAATTTGCGGCGTTATATGCGTGGCACAGCCGGCAACACACCGCCCATATACAGCAATTGCGCCTGCGTATCGGATGGTGACAACCGTCTGTCGCAGACGGTTTTTCCTCAGAGAATTACAGATGAGCAGTTTTTTTGTTGAAAAAAATATATTTTTGAAATAGGGACATAAGTTTTACCCCTCTTATTGTTCGAAACAATTATTCAAATTTGGCTTTTAAAAGCACATTTTATGTTGTCCAATCTCTCCCACTTCGTATTGCTTCATAGTGTTCTGCGCTATTTCATCCTCATTTTCGCCCTTATCGTAGCTATACAGAGCCTTGTAGGGATGACGGGGAAACGCCCTTTCAAAAAAGGACAAAAACAGATGGCACTGATGCTGATGATCTTCTGCGATCTGCAGTTGCTGCTGGGAGCATTGTTGTATTACTATAAAGTGATAGGCGCCGGCATGTTCAGCTCCGCAGGCCTGATGAAAGACGTGTACAAACGTTTCTATGCGGTGGAGCACAGTCTGGCCATGGTCATTGCCATCGTGCTGGTGCATATTGGATATGCTGTTACCAAAAAGAACATGGATGCCGACCGGAAGTACAAGCGGCTTTTCTGGTGTTCGTTCATCGCATTGGGCATATTCCTGGCCATGATACCATGGCAGGGCAAGCAGGTAGTGGGCCGCCCGAACATCCCGCAAATCGTGCAGTAGGCGCATGCTCAAAAAGATCCTTCAACCTTTTTACGCCCTTTGGGTGTTGCTCACCTTTGTGGTAGGCCTCCTCATCGTGCTGCCGTTTTATCTCGCGCTCAGTACGCGCAATACACTGCGCACCCGCAAGGCAATAGCCCGGCTGCTCACCGGCTGGATGAAAGCGTGGTTTCTGGTGATGGGGATGCCCATGACCGTATCGGGCTACAAGCCCCCCCGCCAGCGTTATGTGGTGGTAGCCAATCACATCTCTTACCTCGATCCGCTGGCGCTGTTCCCTGCATTGCCACACTATTTCAGGCCGTTGGGCAAAAAGGAATTCTCTGAAGTGCCCCTGCTGGGCTACCTATACAGCCAGATCACGGTTATGGTGGAAAGGGGCGATGCCAAAAGCCGCGCCCGCAGTATGCGCACATTGTGGCGTATCCTCAAGGAAGAAGGAGACATCCTCATCTTCCCCGAAGGTACCTTCAACGAAACGGGCAAACCGCTGAAAGAATTCCACAACGGAGCATTCAGTCTGGCCATCAACACACAGACGCCAATTTTGCCGGTCATTTTCCCCGATACGGTTCATCGCTGGCATTACAGCGGCTGGTGGAAGTGGTGGCCGGGACCCAACAGGGCCATTATTCTGCCACCCGTACCTGTCACCGACCTCACGCTCGACGATCTCCCGGCACTGAAGCAGCGGTTATTTGACATCATGTGGGAAGAACTTTCCAAATATCCCTATCCTGCCTAATGCATCATGATGTAGGCGAGGTAGATGATACATGCCATTGACAGGGTCAGTATCAGTACAATAGCCACCGTATTGAGTGTTTTCTCGTTATCCATCGCGCACAATTCCTTTTTTCCTTCCTACCCGCTACAGGTAGGTGCAATAATCAGGCCGAAGTACCGAAGAATACCCATGAATTGCTGTTAAAGCATCGCCATATCGTGTGTGCCGGACAGTGTTTTAACGTAGCTATCGCAAAAGGACCTGCGTAGTTTTAACAAATAATCCGTTGCACACCTATTATATTTGCGCACTAATAATAGCTTATGCAACGTTTCCTCGCTATCATAGCGCTTGTTTTTCTTTCGGCATCCCAACTGATGGCGCAGGACAAAACGACCACCACCGATGCGCCGCGCCCCATCTCAAAACCCTCGCGCGACTTCGTACTTCTTCAGTTTGGCTACACCAGCTGGACGGTAAGGCCCGATTCTGTGGACCCCAAGCCATTTGCTTACACCTTCAACGGATATCTTTGTTACGACTTCCCCATCAAGAAAACACACTTCAGCTTTGCAACCGGTGTGGGCATAGGTACTACAACCGTGTACATGGACAAGCAGCAACTTGCCCTGTCTGACACGGGAGCAAAAGGCGCCGACGCTACCTTTGTAACTGACACTGCCAACTACAAAAGGTACAAGTTCAATACCGCCTATCTGCAGGCTCCTTTCGAGTTGCGTTATTTCAGCAATATCGACAACCGCAACAAAGGCTTTAAAGCAGCTATAGGTCTGCAGGTGGGTACTTTGCTGGGTGCACACACCAAGGCGCTGCGCTCGGTAGAAGGTGCCAACATAAAGGATAAAATGAACACCAAGCGCTACATCAGCCCGTGGAACTTTGCGGCTACTGCACGCATAGGCTGGGGCAACTTCTCGGTGTTCGGCTCATACAACATCACACCTGTATTCAAAGACAAAGCCGGACCACCCATTACGCCTATGACAATAGGCATATGCCTTTCAGGTCTTTAAGCAACTATGTCAGTACGCTATTAACGGAGGGTGCCCGCACAGGCATCCTCTTCTTTTTGCCCCTGTTCGCGGCTGCAAATAAAGAATGGGTGCCTGAAAAGACACCCATTTATGGAAATATCAATAAGGGCATTTCCGGAGTAACCTTAATTTCCATCAAACACACACGCTGATCGGAAATGCAAAAAGTATAGTTCAAAAACCATACCACATTTACCCCTGCCATTCCGTTTTAACTTTTCGTGTGGCCCCGGGTTGACACCCGTCAGCCGCCCCCTCCGCCAAAATTGATTAATTTCGCGGCATGTCTCGCAAAGCAATGCTCATCATTATGGATGGCTGGGGTCATGGTCAGGTACCATCGGCCGATGCCATCGCCAACGCCAATGTGCCGTTTGTAAAATCGCTCTACAGCCGCTACCCCAATACCGAACTCATTACCTGCGGCGAAGCCGTGGGGCTGCCCGACGGGCAGATGGGCAATTCTGAGGTGGGTCACCTGAACCTGGGCGCGGGCCGCATTGTGTATCAGGAACTGCAACGCATCAATGTCGCCTTTCGCGAGGGCGAGGCCGCTACCAACAAGACATTGCTTGCCGCATTCGAGGCAGCTAAACAGAACGGCGCCACACTGCACTTTATGGGTCTGGTGAGCGACGGTGGCGTACACAGCCATATCAGCCATATTGAAGACCTGTGCACTCTGGCACGCAAGGCAGGTGTGCCGCGCGTAGCCGTACACGCCTTTACCGACGGGCGCGACTGCGACCCCAAGAGCGGGCTCGCATTCATGGAGCAGTTGCAACAGCACCTCACTGCCACCAATTGCCTGCTGGCATCTGTGACGGGTCGCTTTTACGCCATGGACCGAGACAAACGCTGGGAGCGCGTGAAAGTAGCCTACGATGCACTGGTACACGGCATAGGCAAGCACACCACCGACGCTATAGCCGCCATAAAAGAAAGCTACGATCATAATGTAACCGATGAGTTCATAACGCCGATAGTGGTGTGCGATAAGACCGGAACACCCAGTGCCGTGATAAAGGACGGTGATGTGGTAGTTTGTTTCAACTTCCGCACCGACCGCTGCCGCGAAATAACTGTGGCACTTACACAGCAGGCTTTCCACGAGCAGAATATGCACCCGCTGAACCTGCATTATGTGACCATGACCGAATATGACAAGAGTTACAACAACGTACATGTAGTATTCGAGAACAAAGACCTCACCAATACCATGGGAGAGGTGCTGGAGAAGAACGGCAAAACTCAGATACGCATTGCCGAGACCGAGAAATACCCCCACGTCACATTCTTCTTCTCGGGCGGGCGCGAGCTGCCGTTCGATGGCGAAAGGCGCATCATGGCACAGTCGCCGCGCGATGTGGCCACCTACGACCTGAAACCCGAGATGAGTGCACGCGAACTCACCGAGTCTATTCTGCCTGAGATCAACCAGAAGAGTGCCGACTTCATCTGCCTCAACTTTGCCAACCCCGACATGGTGGGTCATACCGGCGTGTGGAACGCAGTGGTGAAAGCCGTGGAAACGGTTGATGAATGTGTGAGCCGCATTGTGCCGGCTGCGCTGGCCAACGGCTATGCGGTATTTCTGACAGCAGACCATGGCAATGCGGACTGCATAGTGAACGAAGACGGATCGCCCAACACAGCGCATACCCTCAATCCCGTTCCGCTGTTCCTTATCTCAAATGATTACTCAGGGTCGCTGAAGCCCGGCAAGCTGGGCGACATTGCACCAACCATACTCACCTACATGGGCGTGCCTGTACCTGCCGATATGACCGGCAATGTGCTGATAGAACACTAAACTGAACGACATACAAATAGTAAGGGACTCTCAAAAGGAGCCCCTTACTATTTATCGTTTTATCCGTCGTTATCTTCTTTCCCACATTTCCTAAAACACCCTTGTCAGCTCTTCAAGGTGGGTCACCTCGTAGGTGGGTTTGAAGGCATGCGGTAATCGCTGCGGGTTGTAGTAGGCCGAATCCCAGCCTGCGTTGATGGCGCCCATTATATCTATATCCACCGCGTCGCCTATCATAATGCTGTCATCGGCGGTGGCACCGGCAGCCTGTAGCGCAAACTCAAATATGTCGCGGTGAGGCTTCATGCTGTTGCTTCGTTCTGATGTGATAAGGTGATTGAAATAGCGGGCAATGCCTGAGTACTGCAACTTCAGCCGTTGCGTGGTCTCAAAACCATTGGTAATGAGGTGCATGTCATACCTGCCCTTGCAGTGTTCCAGCAATTCCTTGGCATGCGGCACCAGCAATGTTTGTGTAGGCAGTATCTCCAGATAGGCAGTGCTGATCTCGTGCGCCAGATTGGTATCGGCTATCTTAAAGTCCAGCAGCATCAGCCACATCCTCTTCCACCGCAGTTCATCGCGCTTTATGTAGCCGCTGCGATAGCGTGCCCACAACTTATCGTTGTGCACATTGTATGCCTTGAACATAGCATCAAAATCTTCAATGCCCCTTTCTGCCAGTCCATATTCGGCATAAAGGGCGCGCATGGTGGCCTCAGAGTTCTTTTCAAAATCCCACAGGGTATGGTCCAGGTCAAAGAAGAGATGCTTGTATTGTTTGCTCATTGTAGCGTTGTGTGGGATAGTGACCCGACAGCAAATTTACGCGAAAAAAGGGGGGAGCGGGGACCCTATCAGGCTGCATTTGCCGAAAAATGCCTGATCTTGTCCAGTTCATTACTTTTCCTTCGCTGTTCTTCCTCCAGATCATAGTCGGCCTGAAGGCCGAGCCAGAATCTCGCCGAATTACCGAAGTATTTTGCCAAACGTAAGGCAGTATCAGCAGTAATACTTCTGGTGCCCCGCACTATTTCAGATATCCTCGTCTGTGGCAAGCCTGTTTCCTTGGCCAGCCGGTAAGCTGATATACCCAATTCCTTCAGAAATTCTTCCTTCAGCACTTCACCCGGATGTATGTTCTTTAATGTCTTCATCGAAACCGCATTTTTAATGGTAATCACAAATTTCCACGTCACCGGCATTGCCGTTATCCCATTTGAATACTATACGCCATTGGTCATTTATCCTGATAGAATAGTGATCCCGCAATTTGCCCGACAATTTTTCGAGTCTGTTGGACGGAGGTATCATTAGATCGCTCATTGTATGCGAGTTGTTCAACATTCTCAGTTTCCTGCGGCCAATCTCCTGTACCTCGTTCGGCAATTTACTCACCCGTATGCCTTCCCATATTTTTTCGGTGTCTTTAGACCCAAATGAAATGATCATACTATTGCCCCGCGTTAGTAACGGCAAAAGTAAGCATATTAACGGGAAAGTATCTCACAAAATCGTATTTACTGAGAGAAGGCACCCACATGTTCGAAAAGAACAGGTGTTTCATTTGAACAGATAATTACTATCGCAAACAAGTTCGGTTTTTCAGCAATGGCAATCGAAACGACTATTGAAAGATTACTCATGTATAAACCGTTTCCATGCATACTGTTTTGGAGAAGATCTCACTTTGCTGTACTTTTAATAGAAGTCGGAGAACGTTTTTTGTCCTTGACTCTGACCAAATGATTATTGGGTACAACATTGAACATCTTAATCGTCATTGGTGTACAAACGGAAAAGGTTTTTTCCTAAATAATAGCCCTGATCAAGAAACGTTTTTCTATGATATATGCCAAAGTCGTCACCATTTCTATTTTTTGTTTGCTGAATTGTTTTGTTACGTCAGCTCAAGAGAACTACGTGATGTATAACAAAGAAATACTGCGCTGTGAACAACAGTTCCTGTATCTCGACAATATTAAAGATGCAATAAATGGATACAAAAAGGTATTCCAAAGATATTCAAAACCTTTTGCAAAAGACTGTTTTGTAGCGCTACAATTAGCCTGTTTGGCGGGCGATACTCAGGAGGTTGAGTATTTCGCCCGCATAGCGTTTCGTCGGGGCCTCAGCTGGACCGGCCTAACGTATTCTCAGGTGGTAAGCAAGTTTCTTAGTTCAAACGGCCATTTCAATCAGAAAATAAAATCAGTATTTGACGCTGAAAATGAAAAATTTACGGGGTCATTGAACAAAGAAGTGCGAACGAGCATAATAAAAATGGCACACAAAGACGACTCCGTAAAATGGAGTTTAAATTGTTTGAAAGGATCTGAATTCAAGAGAGTAAACAAAGCATATCAGGATGTTTTGGACAGCAACGCAGTCCAAATTGCCCAGTTAACAGCAAAATATGGGTATTTGGGGTGTAATAAAATTGGCTTTGCCGATTTCCCAGTGAAAAATCATGAAGAAGTCTATGCTAAAACATGCTTTCAATTAGTCCCATTAATAGATCAGCTATATTACCATCACTCGTGCTGTTACTTCAGTAATCCGCAAGAACTTAGAAACGCGTTAGTGAATGGCGACATAACCCCATCAACGTACGCGTCGATTTATGAATGGGCATTTCTGGACCTAAAAGAAAAAAGACCAGAAGTAACGCTTTGTCATCCGGTTGCCGAACAAACTGAATATTACAATATTTGCCCGATCATGAAATCTTGGCAAAAAAATAATGATTCCATTCTGGTAAACAAATGTCGCTTTGCCATAGGTATGCCGAGAACTGCTCATTTTGAGAAACGAAAAGCATTTGAAAAAGAGAAACTCTCGGTTTGGATGATCATTCT
>JACSRV010000211.1 GCA_014879545.1 Chitinophagaceae bacterium
GAGGCAATACATCGGCATCGTAAAAAGCAGGAACTGCGTTGTCACCAACATCAATCATTTCAGCCTGAAGGAAGTTTCTTCTCTGAAAGGAGAATATGGGGAGTTGTTCTGTGCCGGTGTTTTTATAGAACCAGGTTGAACGTTGTAAATCTGTTTGCAAAAACTCCCGTGCAAAAATACTGGGTGAAGCAATAAGGTCCTTTCGCCCATCAAAATCTACATCCTCGTAGTATACCGATGGAAACTGAAGAATAGCTATGGGTGCGTCAGGTGGAAAATTTAAAGCTGACGTTATGGATGGATTTTCAGTTGTGCCTACGTTGGTGAGTTGATAGACGCGTGTGCATTCCGCTTCAGCGAAGAGAATATCCATGTCATTGTCGTTATCCAAATCAAGGGCAAGCAAACTCTTGCCTCCGGCATGTTTGGTTCGGCCACCGGTATTGCAAGGTTCTCCGAATGCAAATACTCCGCAGTCGCATTCTTCAACATTACCCCATGCCTGTGTTATGCGCTCAAAGTCGAGCGAATCGCAAGTGCCATAGCGTTCTATACTAAAGTTTTTATGGAACTCGATGGTACTGGTGCCGACAAACTTCACATTTAAAATATCCAGGTCGCCATCGCCATCAATGTCCACAAGGGCAGGCAAATCATCGGATTGCAGTTGAAGGTTGATCATGCCCGAAAAACCTTTTGTTAGCAGTACCTGACTTTTGGCACCGGGAAAACCGGTGTAAAAAAGAAACTGTTCCCACGAAAGTGGCTGGCCGGTTTGTGAAGTGTTTTTAAAAACCTTTATGCCCTGAACGTCCTTCGTAAAAAGATCTTTTTTTCCATCGCAGTTAAAGTCGCGAAGCAGCATAAAGCCGGATGTCTCTTCCGGAAAAAAGATTTCATATTCGGGTGCGTACGTCCATTGATTATCAACATTAAGAAAGGTGATAACCCGGTTGGCCATGCGATCGAACAAGGCCAGATCGTCTTTTCCGTCTCCATCCAGATCGATGGTATTAAACTGGGCAGTGTTTAACCCACCGGCCCACGGCATCTGTAAAGTGTCTTGATCAATAATTACAGGAACCTGCTGATGGAACGTATAAGTAAATTGCGCCAGGCTGAAGTGAGTAATCAAAATAAAAATGGAAATAAGGCGCATGAAACTTTTTTATAGAGATTTAACGCTGGCGTTTGTCCGCCTGTTATCTTGGTGGGTAAGATAATCATGGACATTCAGAATTTATATGAAAACTACCGTAAGAGCGGTAAAGTTTCTACGGACACCCGGCAGATTACCTCAGGCTCCATATTTTTTGCCCTGAAAGGCGAAAAATTCAATGCCAATGCTTTTGCGGGAGAAGCGCTTGCCAAAGGTGCCAGTTATGCGGTGATAGATGAGGCGCAATATGCTGCCGATAACCGTTACCTGGTGGTGGCGGATGTGTTAGGCACCTTACAGGAACTCGCACGGTATCATCGGCAGCAGCTTTTTGTTCCGGTGATCGGACTAACCGGATCAAATGGAAAGACTACATCGAAAGAACTACTCCATGCTGTATTGACTAAAAAGTTTAAAACCTTTGCCACAAAAGGAAACCTGAACAATCACATCGGTGTGCCACTCACATTATTGAATATAAACGACAAGCATGAAATTGCGGTCATTGAAATGGGGGCAAGCGCACGGGGAGAGATCATGGACCTGTGCAAGATAGCCCGTCCTACTCACGGATTGATAACGAGCATTGGCAAAGCTCACCTTGAAGGATTCGGCAGCGTGGAGAACATCATAAAGACAAAAACCGAATTATACGAATATCTAAGAGATGAAAATGGGCTTTTCTTTTATAATCTGGCTGTTAAAGAGATACATGATGTGCTGAAAAATAAAAATTTTGAAAGGGCAGAAAAATTCGATAATGAGAATTTTGGCGGAAAAAATATAGATTCTATCGAAAGCAGTACCGATAAAATGTTTATCCAGCTGAAAATAAAGCAAAACGATGGTGTATCCAAGAGCTTTTCGACATCAGTTTATGGACAATACAACTTCAATAATATAGTAAATGCTTGCAAATTGGCTGACTATTTTGATGTCGGTACAGAAAAAATAATCAAAGCACTCAGGGAATTTATCCCGTCAAATAACAGATCACAATTGATAGAATGGAAAAACAACACAGTGACCCACTAACGTGTGATACAGCAACAGGTTTGTGCGAAATGCCCGGATTGGGGAACACTCATCAGAAACACGGCGCACATGGCAATGAAAAACCACTGAAGATCATCTACTTCACCGACCCTATCTGCTCTTCCTGCTGGGGCATTGAACCACAGCTCAGAAAACTGAAGTTGGAATATGGCAACATCGTGGAGATAGAATACCGCATGGGTGGCCTGCTTCCCGACTGGAGCTACAATAGCGGCGGCATCAGCAAACCATCAGATGTGGCCCACCACTGGGATGAAGTAAGCACATACTACGACATGCCCATAGACGGCGATATATGGCTTAAAGATCCGCTGTCATCTTCCTATCCGCCGTCCATTGCATTCAAGGCGGCACAGATGCAGGATAATGAGAAGGCCATTCTGTTCCTCAGAGAACTCAGAGAGATGGTCTTTCTCCGGAAAAAGAACATCTCGAAGTGGGAAAACATAAGTGTCGCCGCGCAGAAAACGGGACTTGATGTGACCCGACTAAAAACGGATTTTGAAGGCAAAGCAAAGGCACTCTTTAATGAAGATCTTCAATTAGGGCGCAAATTGGGCATACGCGGCTTCCCGTCGCTACTCATCATTGACAAGAAAGGGCAACAACAAATGATAGCGGGGTCAAAGCCCTATTCTGTCTATGTACAGACAATCACTAAGCTACATTCCACTCATAGCAAACGTCCCTACGATGCGAGCTGGCAAGGTCTTTTTTCAAAATACGCTTCACTCACATCCAGAGAGTTTGCCGAGCTTTCCGGAACACCACGGAAAGACGCCGATAGCTACCTGCAAGAGCTATATGTAGCAGGCAAACTGCAAAAGCTGGAAACGAAAAACGGTGCTTTATGGCTCAGTAAGTAAGGTATGCATACCATTGCCGCTGTAGGCCTGCGGCAATGGTTGCTGCCACCCGTTAGCGAAGGAAACACGGGCAGAATCGATTCACTACTCCTCCGTAAACGCCAGCGATCGTCCGTACGTCTCGGGCAGCAATGCGGCGGCGACAATTGCCAGTGCCCACACTATGCAGCCCGTAATAGCCAGACCACCCGTCAGGTCAAGTCCAAATGCGCGCTCTATTCCCTGATGCAGCGGAATAAGCAATACTACCGCGCCACGCATAAAGTTGGTGACAGTTGCCGTCACCGTCACCCGCAAATTGATGCCGAAGTGCTCGGCAGTAGCTGTTACAAACACCGACAAGTATCCGCAACCCAATCCCATGAGCAAGGATGTGATACCGAGCGACAACCCGTTGTGGATGCGCATAAAGTGATAGATGGTAGCACCTACCCCCAGCCCCATAAAGGCAATGAGTATCTTCTTGCGGCTGCGTGCCAGCTGACTCAGCACCCCGCTCAGCAGGTCTCCGCAGGTGATGCCCGTCTGAAACAGAATGAAACAGGTTGATAGCTTCAGTCCGTCTATGTGGTGTTCCCTGGCTATCTCGGGCGACAGGGTGATGAGCAGGCCCACACTATACCATATAGGCACCCCCATCAGTATGCAGGCTACATACTTCAGCACACGTTTGGGAGATGACACCAACAGCACCAGCGATCCGCGACGACCGGCAGGTATGGCACTTGCATGAAACATATGCGACTCATACGACCGCAGCCTCAGCAGCAGCAATATGCCGCCGGCTATACCTGCCGCCATAAAAGCATAACGCCACGGCAGCACATCGCCTATCAGTCCGGCGGTTACGGCACCCAATGCACCAAGAGTGGCCACCAGTATAGTACCATAGCCGCGGTGTTCGGCCGTCATACTCTCCGACACCAGTGTGATGCCCGCGCCCAGTTCACCGGCAAGGCCCACACCCGCCAAAAATCTGATGATGGCATACACATTCACATCATGCACAAATGCATTGGCGAAGTTGGCGAGCGAATACAGCAATATAGACCCGTAAAGTACCGCCACCCGGCCTTTCTTATCTGCATATATACCGGTGATGATACCGCCCAGCATCATACCCGCCATTTGTATGGATAGCAGTCGTTCGCCGGTATGTGTCAGTTCGCTACCCGTCAGGCCCAGGTCCTTCAGCGATGGTATCCTGTACACATTGAACAGAAACAGATCGAAGGCATCGATAAAAAAGCCTATACCCGCCACCAACACTGTTATGTTGAACGGAGATCGGTAGGCATTGGCCGGCGCAGCACTCATAATATATAATTGTTCTGCCCGTCAAGATAAAGAATGAACGTGGAATTATACAGACGAAGACCGCGTCAGAAAGAGCGGAACGCAATGGCATGCAGTTTCTCGGGGGCCAGTATACGTATCTTACGCCCCTCCAGCAATACTATCTTTTCTTCATTCAGTTCAGACAGGATGCGTGTCACCGTCTCACGTGACGTGCCAGCTATCCCTGCTATCTCATCCCGCTTCAGGCTCACATCTATTATATTATTGTCGTGCTCAAATCCATACACCTCTTTGAGAATGATGATCGACTCAGCTACCCGCTCGCGCACAGGTTTGTGGGCTATGCTAATCGCCTTTTCCTCGGCATGTTTCAGGTCTTGTGCCAGATGCTTCATGAATTGCAGTGCCAGACCCGAATTGCGCCGGATAAGATCAATAATCGTATTGCCGGGGACAAAACACAGCAGTGCCTCCGAAATAGTAGTTGCCGAGCAGGAATACGGCTCCCCGTCAAAAAACGACCGATACCCTATGATGTTCCCGTTTCTTGCAAAACGCACAATGTACTCCCTGCCCTCGTAGCCATGTTTGGATATTTTCACCTTTCCCTCCTGAATAATGTATATACCAAACGGTCGCTGTCGCTCCTTAAAGATCAGCTCGCCATCGCCAAAAGAAACATAGGTCTTTGCATCCTCCAGTTCCTGTAGTTCTTGCGCTGTCAGCGTATTGAAAACAGAGTCATTCCTTGCAAAACAAAGGTTGCATGAGGCGCATGTCGGTATGTGGGGACTGTGCATGATACATGCAATTTGCCACAAGATAAACCGGCTCAGATATTCACATTATGCGCACAGTCATATCGCCCGTTTACGCCATGTGATGTCTGTCACATTTTGGCGTCGCTATAAACACGCCATCACGTATCGTGGGTCATTTTATACCCTTTTGCACGGCAATAGCTTTGTTGTGAAAATAAAAGGAGTATGAAAACAACGCTGGAAGTAGCTGGTTGCATCGCGACATTACTAACGGGAACGGTAACTGTTCACGCGCAAAACACCGGCACCGCCGAAACAAAAGACTACTTTAAAGTAAGTGGCCAGTACAGGCTTCGAACTGAATACCGGCACGGTTACCGCACGCTTTCTTACGATAGCCTTGCAAGTGAGGCATTCGCAGGTCAGCGCACAAGACTGATCGTCGACTATAAGAAAAACAAGATAGCCTTTTTTGCATCTCTACAAGACTCCAGAACATGGGGCGATGAAGAAATGAAGAAAGACATAGGCGGACTGCAGTTTAATGAGGCCTGGATAGAGTTGTCGCTGCCTGTTCGCATGAAACTGAAAATGGGTCGTCAGGAATTAGCTTATGACGATCACCGCATACTCGGCAATCTGGACTGGGCAAATCTGTCTATCTCTCACGATGCTGCTGTACTAACATATGCTAGCACCAACGAAGACCTGAAAGTACACGCTGGCGGCGCCTACAACCAGGTGGGTGAGCCAAACATCGGCACCAGATACACGCTAAAGAACTACAAACACCTTGCTTTTCTGTGGGCAAAGAAAGAACTGAAAGAACAGCACACCACAATAAGCATACTGGCAGTTATGAATGGCATGACACCCACTGATACATTGGTGAAAGCAGCCTACAGCACTTATACCGCCGGCCCTTCACTCAACTATTCCAACAAGGGCTGGAGCGTAGCACTTGCCGGGTACTTTCAGGGAGGCGAAACAGAAAACAACCTCAGCGAGGAGGCCTACATGCTGAACAGTAGCATCGGCTACAAAAAGAACAAACTCCTCGTCGGTGCCGGTTACGATGTACTGTCTGGCAATTCTGATAACACCGCCGCCGGACACACCAACAATTTCAACACGCTGTATGCCACCAACCACAAGTTCTACGGATACATGGACTACTTCCTTTCTATACCCACAGACACGAAACAACGTGGCCTCACCGACGGATGGGTGCGCGCAGGTATAACACCGGGAAAGAACTACACTTTCACCCTCGACGTACACTCTTTTGCACTTGCCAACGCCAACAATGTAGCTGCAAAGAAGATAGGAAAAGACCTGGGCCGCGAAATGGATCTTCTGTTCGACTACAAACCTTCACCGGTAGTAGCAATACAGGCAGGCTACTGCATGATGTTTGCCACAACAAATATGGAACTGATAAAAGGCGGAGATGCAGCCAACTACAATGCCTGGGCATATGTGATGGTAAAAGTATCTCCTACATTTTTTTTGCATGAATTCACTAAATGACAATCTAACTAATAAATAATAAGTCTATGAAAAGATCTTTCTTAAAATCTGCTGCCGCGGCAATATTGCTGGGTGTATTTGCAGGCGGCTGCAACGAAGCGCAGAACAACGCATCAGGCACACAATATTCGGAAGTACTGCAGGGAGAAGAGATAGCGGTGCTCACAGACGCACCCAACGTACCTCCGCCTATCACCCGCAAGCATCCCACCAAGATGATCGTGAATCTCGAAGTGATAGAGAAGGAAATGGAAATGATGGATGGCGTGAAGTACAACTTCTGGACATTCGGCGGTAGTGTACCGGGCAAGTTCATCCGTGTGCGCGAGGGCGACGTTGTAGAGTTTCACCTCAAGAACAACCCCAACAACAAACTGCCCCACAACATAGACCTTCACGCAGTTTCCGGTCAGGGTGGGGGCGCAGCCGCTACTTTCACAGCACCCGGCCACGAAACACAATTCACCTTCACAGCTCTGAACCATGGCCTCTATATTTACCACTGTGCCACCGCGCCGGTGGGCATGCACATCGCCAATGGTATGTATGGTCTCATTCTCGTAGAACCAAAAGAAGGCCTGAAAAAAGTGGACAGAGAATACTATGTGTGCCAGGGCGACTTCTACACCAAGGGTGCGTACGGCGAGTCAGGCCTCCAGCCGTTCAACATGGACAAGGCCTTGAAAGAAGAACCCGACTATGTGGTATTCAACGGCAAGGTGGGCGCACTCACCGGCGACAAAGCGCTGAAAGCGAAAGTAGGTGAAACCGTACGCCTATTTGTCGGTAACGGTGGCCCCAATCTCGTATCAAGCTTCCACGTCATAGGCGAGATCTTCGACAATGTATATACCGAAGGAGGCTGCGTACCCAACCACGACGTACAGACCACACTCGTACCTGCAGGTGGCTCTTCCATTACCGAATTCAAATGCGATGTACCAGCTACACTTATACTCGTAGACCACTCTATCTTCCGCACATTCAACAAAGGCTCTCTGGGTATGCTGAAAGTCGAAGGACCTGAGAAAAAGGACATCTACTCCGGCCAGCAGGACGATCGTATCTACCAACCTGAAGGTGGCGCAGTACAAAACATGCCCGACGTAGAAGTAGCTGCGGCCAAACCACTCACAAAAGAAGAGAAAATAGCCCAGGGCAAGTCGCTGTACACCAGCATCTGTCAGGCATGCCACCAGGCCGACGCCAACGGTATCGCGGGCTCATTCCCCCCGCTGGCTAAATCAGACTATTTCGCTTCAGATCCGGCCAGGGCAATCAGGGCCGTTGTGCATGGTGTGAGCGGAAAGATAACAGTGAACGGTAAAGTGTATGACGGCATCATGCCAAAGCAGACCCTCAGCGACCCCCAGATCGCGTCTGTGGTCACATACGTACTCAACAATTTCGGCAACAAGGGCGGCGAGGTTTCTCCTGCTGATGTAGCTAAACAAAGAAGAAAATAAGATGAAAAACCTCGTGTTCCTCCTACTGATGATATGTGCACTAAGGGCACAAAGCCATGTGGCCGATACTTTCGGCCGCATGGCCCCGGTGAAGGGCGGCAAATATCTGCCGCTCTATTCTTCCGATAGTCAGCGGGTATTGGTAAAACCTTTCAGCATAGACGTATACTCGGTCACAAATGCCGACTACCTCAGGTTTGTGATGGCGCACCCCGAATGGCGCAAAAGCAGGACCCGCAAAATATTCGCCGACACCGGCTATCTGCGCCACTGGACATCAGATACAACTTTCGACACCCGCCTCGCCAACAGCCCTGTGGTAAATGTATCGTGGTTCGCCGCTAAGAAATACTGCGAATGTATGGGCAAGCGCCTGCCAAAAGTAGCCGAATGGGAACTGGTGGCACTGGCCAACGAACGCATGGCCGATGCCAGCCGCGACAAGGCATTTAACCAATGGGTACTCAACTGGGTATCTCGCCCGTCGCATAAGGTATTGCCCACCGTAGGCAGCACATTCCGCAACTACTATGGCGTGTACGACATGCACGGCCTTGTTTGGGAGTGGACCTACGACTTCAATAGTGCGCTCACCACCGGCGAATCTCGCGGCAACAGCAGTCTCGACAATACCTTCTTCTGTGGCGGCGGCTCCTTCGATTCCAAAGACATCAACAACTACGCGGCCTTCATGAGATTTGCCATGAGGTCAAGTGTAAAAGCCAATTACTGTGTGCCCAATATCGGGTTCAGGTGTGTAAAATAAACAGGTTATGAAAACAACAACCATTGCATCAGTCATACTATATACCATGCTGGCAGCATCATGCAGCCAGGCTCCTGTTACAGCACCGGCCGCAAAACAGGAAGTGAGATCATGTTGCAGCAAAAACAATGCGCCGGCCGCCGGTGCGGTCTCAGACGAATCGCTCTTCAACATCACCAGCAACTGGACAACTCAATACGGTACACCATTTGTCACAACAGATCTTTCCGGCAAGGTCACCGTTGCGGCCATGATATTCACTTCATGCCAATCTGCCTGTCCGCGTATCATGGCCGACCTCAAGAACATCAGCACCTCACTCAACGCTGCCGACCGTGCCCGCACACATTTTCTGCTCATCACCATGGATCCCGCCAACGACACACCCGAACGCCTTAAAGCATTCATGAAAGAACACCAGCTCGACTCCATGTGGACGCTCGTATGCGCCAGCGATGACGCTACCGCCGAAATGGCAAATGTGCTGGGCGTACGTATCAAAAAACTATCAGGCGGCGGCTTCGACCACTCCAATACCGTCTATGTCCTTGGCAAAGACGGTGTCATCTCACATCGTCAGGACGGGCTGGGACAAGACCCTGCGGGCACGCTGCAGGCCATCCACACCCTGCTTCAATAGACACAGTATCATCGTTCACTCAAAAAAATCCAAAGAATATGTTGTCAAAATCGCAAGCAAAAACGTTTTTCCTGGGAGGAACGATCGTGACATTCGCCGTATTCCTGGCGCTGTCGTGGACCTCCCTCAGCAACGAGGTGCCGAAAAGAACGCACGAAGAAAACCTGACACCCCAGGTAGTGCGCGGCAAGCAGATATGGGAAGCCAATAACTGCATGGGCTGCCATACCATCATGGGCGAGGGTGCCTACTACGCGCCCGAGCTGACAAAAGTTTACGAGCGCCGCGGTGAGGGCTACATAAAGGCGGCCCTCATGTCCAAGACCCCTTGGTCGCCACGCGGCCGCAAAATGGTAGCCTACGGCTTCAGCGAGCAGCAGGCCAATGATGTGGTGGCTTTCCTCAAGTGGATAGGCGAAACAGACCTCAACGGCTTCCCGCCAAAACCTGACCTGAAAAAATAACTCACGCTTCAAATTCAACTTACTTATGAAATACAGATCACAAAAAGTCGCTTACTGGTTTTTCGCGCTGTCCATGCTGCTGCTGTCGCTACAGTTGGTATATGGCTTTATCATGGGCTTCGCGCACATGGGCTACGACGGACTGCATTCGGTCGTAGCTTTCAATACCGCACGTGCGGTGCATACCAATCTGCTGGTAGTGTGGCTGCTGTCGGGCTTCATGGGCGCTGCCTACTATATTATCCCCGAGGAAGCAGAGAACGAGCTGGCCAGTGTGAAGCTGGCCTACGCGCAGCTGATATCGCTGGCAGTGGTGGGCGTCATCGCCATAGTCGGTTATCACTTCAACTACTGGGAGGGTCGCAAATTCCTCGAGATCCCCCGCCCCCTCGACTACCTCGTGGTGGTAAATGTGCTCACCTTCCTCGGCATCATTCTCGTCACCCTGTTCAAAGGCAAGAAGCGCACCACCACCGCCCTGGTACTCACTATGGGCTTGGTATTCGCCGCGCTCCTCTACCTGCCCGGCATGATCTGGTTCGACAATCAGGCCATTGACTCCTTCTTCCGTTGGTGGGTGGTGCACCTCTGGGTGGAAGGCGTATGGGAACTGATCATGGGCGGCATCCTTTCCTTCCTGCTTATCAAAATAACCGGGGTTGACAGAGAAGTCATCGAAAAATGGCTTTATGTCATTGTCGGCCTCACATTCATCTCAGGTATCCTCGGCACCGGCCACCACTACTACTACATAGGTGTGGGTAAAATATGGATCATTGTTGGTGGCATCTTCTCTGCTTTGGAGCCGCTTGCTTTCCTCGGTATGGCATTGTTCGCTATTGCCATGTACCGCAAGGGGGAAAAGAAACACCCCAACAAGATCGCACTCAGCTGGACCCTCGGCACCGCCATCGTGTCTTTTGTGGGTGCCGGACTGCTTGGGTTGGCACACACCATTCCACAGGTCAATATGTACACCCACGGCACATTGGTCACAGCCATGCACGGCCACCTCGCCTTCTGGGGTGCCTATGCCATGATCGTGCTGGCCATCATCAGCTATGCTATGCCCAACCTCACAGGCCGCAAACTATACGATACCACCACCGGCCTCTATGCTTTCTGGTTGTCCAACATCGGCATGCTGGGTATGACCGTGGCCTTTGGTGTGGCAGGCGTGGCACAGGTTTACCTGGAAAGGAAAGTAGGCCTCGAATTCGGCGATGTGCAGAAAGAGATACAAGTACACTTCCTCATTCTTGTCAGCTGTGCCACCATGTTCACAACAGGCATCTGCATGTACATATACGAGTTCGTGAAGCACGGCCGCCCGTCAGACGAGGCATTGGTCACACAGTAGTGTTGACGCGAATGCCATAACAAACAGTCTACCTAAAACAACAACAGAGAGGATATGTCAGCACCATACTACCATGCCACAGGAAAGGAAGAAGACGTCTTTGAACATGCGTGCAAAAACAATTTACCCGTTTTACTGAAGGGCCCTACAGGTACCGGAAAGTCGAGGTTTGTAGAATACATGGCCCACCGGTTGGGCAGGCAGCTCATCACTATCAGCTGTCACGAAGAGACCTCCTCTACCGACCTCGTAGGGCGCTTCCTGCTTAAGGGCGCAGAGACCGTGTGGCAAGACGGCCCGCTCACCGCCGGCGTGCGCACCGGGGCCATAGTGTACCTCGATGAGATTGCCGAAGCCCGCCCCGATGTCATCGTGGCCATACACCCGCTCACCGACCACCGTCGCGAGTTATTCATAGACAAGCTGGGCGAAAGTGTGAAGGCACACCCCAACTTCATGCTGGTAGCCTCATTCAATCCGGGCTACCAGAAGGGATTCAAAGAGCTGAAGCCGTCTACACGGCAACGGTTTGTGGCACTTGCCTTCACCTACCCTGCACCCGATATTGAAGCGAATATACTGGTACAGGAAACCGGTGTGGATGCAACCGATGCGCAAAAGCTGGTGCGCATAGCCGGCAAGGTGCGCACCCTCACCGAACTGGGCCTCACCGAAACAGTATCTACCCGCTTGCTGGTGGACGCTGCCCGGCTCATTGCCGGCGGACTGCCCAAAAGGCTGGCAGTAAAGGTGGCCGTGGTAGAACCACTCACCGATGACCTTGAGCCCGTTGCGGCACTCACCGATCTCTGTAATCTCATGATCTGATGGCACTCGACGAATATCTCTTCGGCAAGGTAGCTGCCTTCTTCAAGCGGCGCAGGCGTGCAGATGCCTCCATCGTGCAGCGCACCGTCCTGCTTACCGATGTAGCTCCCCGCCTCACGCTCATTGCCAGTGCGCTAAACGGCTGCAAAATTGAAATATACCCGGCTGAAGCGGAAGGAGGATACAAGGACGAAAGCTTCTTTCTTCCGTCCTCCTTCTTTTTGTTCCCGTCGGCCGAGGCAAACTATTCGTTCTATCTCTACCGCACTTTCTTCCTCTCTGTGCAGCGGTCGCTCGGGTTCAACCAAATTGCCGGCACCGATGCCGGTGTGGAGGCATCGCGGCAGGAGGCAGCCCGCACGGCACCGCAGGTGCTGGGTGTTCTGTTCAGCATGTACCCCGCCATAGAAGAACTGCACAGCGCGTTCCACACCTACCTGCAGCAACGTGGGGTCACATCCGGCAAACCGGCAGAGCTGCACTGGCTCTACGGCAAGTGGATGCGCAACGATGGTCACAACTCCGGTGCAGGCCTGCTGCAAGGTGCCAACAGCACGCCTACACCCAAAGAAAAGGTTGCACCTACAACTGTTCTCAAAGCCGGGGCGGTAGAAGAGACCATCACACTGCAGGTCGATAAGAAACAGCAGGAGGACTATGTGCTCACCCACAACTTCGAGAAGGTAGAGACCGCCGACGAGTTCAATGGCACCTGGCGCGACTTTGACGGCGACGACCAACTGGAAGACCACAGCGCAGCCCTCGATGAGCTCACTATGAAGTACACCGTGCGTGTAGATGATCAGGCACATTCAGTTTATCAGGCCGACTTCGCCGAGAATACCACCATTGCCGAAAGCGCCGAGACCACCGAGGCAGGCATCTGCCACGAGTATCCAGAATGGGACCATGCCCGCCAGTCCTATCGACACAACTACTGCAAGGTATATCCTGTGCACCAGCTACAGACCGATAGCAACTGGACCAAAGACACACTAGCCGCCCACACCGGTGTGCTCGCCTTACTGCGAAAGTCGCTGGCCAGCATCCACAACAAGCGGCAGCAACAGCGCAGGCAACAGCAGGGTGCCGAGTTCGACATTGATGCCGTTACAGACCTTTTGGTAGATAGACACAGCGGCACCACACCGTCAGACAAGATATACCTGTCTGAAAAGAAAGCCGAGAAAGACCTTTCCATTCTGCTCCTGCTCGACATCAGTCTGTCTGCCGATGGGTATGCCGACGGCAACCGGGTCATAGACGTAGAAAAGCAAGTATCTCTGCTCTTTGGCGAGGTGCTCAACGAGTATGGTGTAGACTTTGCCATTGCAGGCTTCTGCTCACATACCCGCAACAACTCCACCTTCCTCCACATCAAGTCGTTTGACGAGGCGTGGAGTACCGCCCGCCACCGCGTGGGTGCCGTGCAGCCCCGAGGCTACACCCGCATCGGTGCCGCCATCAGGCATGCAGGCGCATTGCTCAGTGGCCGCCAAACCGCCGCCAAGTGGGTCATCCTTATATCAGACGGAAAACCAAACGACTACGATAAGTATGAGGGGCGTTACGGTATCAACGATGTGCGGCAGGCCCTCCGCGAGCTGCATGTGCAGCACATAGGCACCTATGCCCTGGCCATAGAGGCGCAGGCTAAATATTACCTGCCCCGCATGTTTGGCACCGACCACTACCAGATACTCACCAGCCCTTCAGGCCTGTTGTTATCAATGGGTGCTTTGTTCGATCGTATCAGGCGTTCGGCATTTACCTGATCTGTTTATTGCTTCTTAGCGTTGCGCACCATCACAAATCCCGTAAGCGCACCGGCTACTGCCGATGCCACAAACACCTTTCTGAACCCCAGCGGGGTGGTGCGTGCCCACAGGCCCAGCAACACCGAAAGGCAGGTGTTGATAAAAAGTGCGGTAAGAAGGATACCTATCATGAGTGCTAATTGAATAGAAGGTAGCAAAGATACAGGCGAACAGGATGATAATTGCCCGATATAGTTGTCGCACCGCACTACCACTTACCCCATCTTTTTTCTATCATACCCCACAAATCGCACTATCATAGATTTTTCTTTTGCTGGTTTTGGGGTGCGGTTGTAACTTGAATGATGGTTGGAAGAAATGGGGGTTTGAGGCGTATATGATGAATTTATTTCACTTCTCAGGTGAGAAGTAAGTGAGAAAAAGTGCGGTCCCGATAGCATTCGGGATGCGCAGTTTTGGGAAGCAAAACTGCGCAGTGGGAAGCAAAACTTCCCACATACCCATTGATAATCAATGAAAATGTGGAGATCGGGTAGAAACAAAAAAATTGCGCAGCAGTAAGTCGATCACTCCAGCTTAAAGCTTACCGGCATCTCCAGCGTCACATTCACCGGTTTGCCGGCAGTGGTGGTTGGTGTCCATTCGGGCATCAGGCCTATGAGGCGCAGCACCTCTTTCGAGAGTACCTCGTGCGGAGAGCTAACGATGGATGGGTTGGTCACCTTGCCGGCATCGGTGACGGTGAAGCTTACATAAACCTTTCCCTGTATGCCTTCCTCGCGAGCATCATCGGGGTATCTGATGGTTTTGGCTATGAACCGGAACATCTGAAACTCGGGGATCGGTTTCACATCCACTGCGGTACGGCACACCACCTTCGACTTGTCTTCCAGCAAGATGGTATCGGCCACCTGCTGTGCCCGTGCGACTGGTGTAGCCAACAAAAAAACCAAGGTCTTCAGCAGCGTGGAGGTTATCTTTTTCATAAGCGAATAAAGATAGCGACTTTTCTACCCGAAGACCCCGGCAATTGTGTCAGGATGTTGCCTTAGAATGTGTAGCGGAACAACGGTACCGGGAAGAAACCCTGCTGATAGTTGTTCACTACTTTGTTGGTGCGGCGGTCGTAGGTCTGGTTAAAGACGTTGCGCTGATTGGTTACGTTCTGCAGGTCCAGCGAGAACTCCATGGTGCTGCGTTTGAACTCGCGGCGGTAGGCGATCTTGAAGTCGGTGCGGAAGTAGTCGGGCTGCTTCACCGAGAATGCCTCAGAGGTACGGTAAACCGCTACACCGGCATACTGCGACGCCACAAGATCGAGCGGGGTGAGGTAGCGGCCACCAATGGTGCTCACCTTAAAATTGAGTGCGAGCACGCTACCGTTCCTGCCCACTTTAAACTCCTTACCGGCCAGCACATTGGCCACATGGCCTGTGTTGAATGCGGTGTTGCGCTCCACACCATCGCTGCCTTTGTAGCGGGCATTGATGAGCGAGCCGGTGATGAGGAAGTAGAACCCTTTTGAAAGGAAGTGCTCTACGGTGAGTTCGGCACCATAGTTGGTACCAGTGCCTTTATTCACAAGGCTATCGCGGTTGTCCAGTCCGAAATCGGCACCGGAATTGAGCACTGAGTAGGAGCTAAGCGATGACTCTACCGGCACCTTGCTGAGCAACTGGTAGTAGCCCTCGGCTTTTATGCGCATATTGGGCGAAATGTTGAAGTCGTAAGACGCCACCATGTGCTGGCTCTGCGTAAAGCCCATGTTTTTGTTGGTGAGCACGGGGCCGGTGGCAGTGGGTGTCTGCACAAAGTAGTTGTACACATTCTGCGCCTGGTTGTGCAGGCCATAACCAAGGCTCACTGCATTACGTGTATTGATGCTATAGCGCAGGCCTGCCCGCGGCTCGGCCGCGAAACTGCCGTTGAGACCCAGGTATTGGAAGTGCATGCCGCCGGAGAAGGAGAGGTCGTTGTTGAAGCGGTGCTTCCACTGCACGAAACCCTGCTCGAGGCCCATGTTGCCGGTGGCATCCGTATAGATCCTGTCGGGCTGACCGGGATACATTTTCTTGTAGCCCATGTCGTAACCTATGTTCTCATAGGTGAGGCCTGCCTGCAAGTTGTTCTTCGCGTTGAACTTGTGCATGTACAGCCACTGCACCGAGAGTTTGGAAGTGGCAAGGTCGGCCAGCTCGCTGGGATAGGTGCTGTTGTCGGACATACTGATAGAGTCGTTGGTATATAACTGATTGGTCGTAGAATAGCCCACGATGAGCTTGGTAGATGAGCGCTCAGACAATTGATACTCATAAGACGCACCGGTGATGGTGGTAGCGAATTTTGTGCGCTGATCGGAGTATGGGTTGCCGCCATAAAGGTCCGGCTTGGTGGTGTCCACATCCTTGCCCAGGAAGTTGACACGGCTGTTGCCCGCGATGCCAAACACTGTAAGCTTGCTCTTCTTGCTGAGCTCGGTCTGGAACTTATAGTTCACATCCTGATAGATGGGAACTGCTGTACCGGTGCCCAGGTTGATGCCCAAAGCGTTGAACACTCCGAGTGTACTGTAACGATAGTTAACGAGGTAGGACGTTTTGCCGTTCTTACCTATTGGCCCTTCGGCACCGCCCTCAAAGCCGTTGAAGCCTATCTGCGCTACATACTCGGCCTTGTCGCGGTTGCCATTGCGCAGTTTTATATCGAAGGCTCCTGCCAGGGCATTGCCATATTGAGCGGGGAAGGCTCCTGTAAGGAAGTCGGACTTGGCAATGTTGTTGTTATTGAGCATACTCACCGGACCGCCCGTGCTGGTAACGGTGCCGAAATGGTTGGGATTGGGTGCGTTGAGGCCTTCTATCTGCCACAACATGCCGGTGGGCGAGTTGCCGCGCACTACAATGTCGTTGCGGCTGTCGTTTCCGGCCACAATTCCTGCGAAGTTGGCGGCCATGCGCGAGGGGTCGCCCAGTGCGCCGGCATAGCGTTTGGTCTCATCCACGTTGAAGGAGCGGGCGCTGATGAGTGCCATATCGTTAATGGTGCGGTTCTTGTCTTTGCTGCGGTCATAACTCACGGTCACTTCGTTCAGCTTGTGCACGGCTTCCTGCATGGGCAGGTCCAGGTTCACCTCCTTCCCGGCGGTCACCACTATATCGTTCACCAGCTTGTCTTCATAAGATATGTAGGACACCTTTATGGTGCGGCGGCCAATAGGCACGCTGTCTATGCGGAAGCGGCCGTTGGCATCGGTAGCAGCGCCACGCTCGGGCGATAGGTTGAGGATCTTTACGATGACGCCCTCCAGCGGCGCGCGGGATGCCTCGTCATAGATGTAACCTGTGATGCTTTGTGTCTGTTGCTGTGCATGCAGCACCAGCGAAAGCAGCAATAAGGCAATTGAGTTGATTATCTTCTTCATGATCGTGTTTGGAATGTTGTCGCAAAATTCCAAAGGATACCGGTCATTTTCCTTAACCCTGGTCAATAAATCGATAACTGCTTCAGATATTGATCCTGATCAATAATTGTCGTTAGCCTGATGGCGCCTGTTATGGTTTTGCAGCAGCTGCAATCTCTGTGATCACGGGTGTCGTGGGACGCAGTGGAATCTTGCGCGACCGCTTACCTGCTCTCGATTTGATGCGGCTAAGCGCCTCGGGCGTAACACCGAGGTAGGAGGCGATCATGTATTGTGGCACACGCTGTATGAGCCATGGTTTGTCGCGCACTATGGCGGCATACTGCTCGTCAATACTTACGGTGACCTGCATGGTGGTGCGGCGGCAGATGTCTTTGAAAAGTTCCTCGGCTATGAGGCGGCCAATGAAGTTGGCCTCGGGTATGCGTTGGTAAATGATCTGCAGATCATCGAACGAAAGTTCTACCACCTCTGTCTCTTCGAGCGCCTGCACATAAGTATTGGCGGGCTCGCGCATCAGGAAGCTGCGGTAGTCGGCCGCATAGTCGCCCTCTTTAAAGAACTCAGAAACCTTTTCGCGACCGTCGACCAGATGGTACATACGCAGCAGGCCATAGTTCAGGAAAGACACATGGTTGGCCACAACACCCTGCTTCTGCAGAAACTCGCCCTTCTTCAGAGTGCGAACGGTGAAGTAACTTGTGCAGAGTTCCCATGCGTCGCCGGTAAGTGCCGGCAACAGGGACAGATAATAGGCGCGTATACGTTCGAATTGTGGCGATGGCTCCATATGCTATATTACAAATGTAAAGGAAGTGAACGAAGGCAAGAAATTACAGGGGGATAGCTTCAGGTCGCAATAGGCACCAACAGACGCGCCCATTATTAAGTTAGTATCCACTATCTTTACTAGACGATTCAACAAAGCCCGGTCTTATTGTTCTCTACACAAAGACATAATGAATATACTCTAACAGGCAGGTTCGTACTATGCCTTTCAGGTATCAACACACCTGCATTGGCATTCGTTTCCATTCTGGCAATTGCATCGCCTCAAAAGTCGATTGCCGGCCGCACCGATAGCCTGAAAAAGATCCTTCAGACGACAGCTGTTGCAGATACCTCAAGAGCACAAGCGTTGCTGGGAATGGCCTGGGAGTACAAGAACAAAAACACCAACACCGATTCCATCAGGCATTATGCCGGTGCCGCATTGAAACTATCAGCAAAGATTGGCTACACCAGAGGGGAAGCACTGGGAAACATGTATGAGGGCATTGCCGATGTGCTGGACCAGAACTATGAAAAGGCGCAGGCAAACCTGATGAAGGCATTGGCGGTCATGGAAAAACAGCCGCCATCGAAGGATGTAAATGAACTGCTGCACAACATAGGGTTGGTGTATTATATGCAGACCAAATTCCCCGAGGCGATCGCTTACTTCGAACGATCTAAAAAGTCGGCCAAAGATATTGGCAACGACAGCCGCGTGGCCAGGGCATATTTCTACCTCGGCGACATCTACAACGATATCGGCAATTTTGCCGCATCGCTGAAAGAATATCTGGGCGCGCTGAAGATATATGAGACATTGGGTGCCACCAATTCGGCTTCCAACTGCTATACCAACATCGCTACACTTTATGCGCAGCTGAAAGATTTTGATAAGGCGCGGGAATATGTGGCGAAAAGCATGAAGAGTTTTGAAACGTCGACGAATCAGCAGGAAGTTTATCAGAACTATGCCAATATTGGATTTGTGTATAGCCTGATGCAAGACTATACAAGGGCACTGGAGCTCTTCAACCGGGGACTCAAGTTAACAGACTCTATGGGAGACGAATACTGGAATACGGTTTTCCTGACCAACGTGGCTGAAACATACACCACTACCAAGCAACCGGCCAAAGCGCTGGCCGCGTATGAGGAGGTGCTGAAGCGGCAGAAAACCGTTCCGGATGTGAATTTTGTTTTGTCGGCTCATTCGGGAATGGGCCGTATACTGTTTGAACAGGGCAAAAAGAAAGAGGGTGTGGCACACCTGCAGGAGGCGCTGAAGCTGATGCAACAGACGGGGCAGAAGAAGCTGGCAATGGAAACTTCCGGCGAGCTGGCCAATATGTATGAGGCCACCGGCGACTATAAAAAGGCCCTCGAACTGTCGCATACCTATGAGCGCTACAAAGACAGCATCTTTAACGCCGACAACGAAAGAAAGATACAGAAGATACAGTATGACCATGATCTGGAGAAAAAGCAACTACAGATACGGGAGCTGAAAAAGACCCACGACATACAAGCTTCTTTTGCAAAGAAATTGGAGATAGCCCTGGGCATATTGATCGTGAGTAAGGTGCTCCTCATTACCATGTTGGTGTTGTTTTACAGAAAGAAACGATCGGAGAAACGGGCAAAAGAAAAGGTGCAGGGACAGAAAGAACAACTGCAGTTGCAGGCCAGCCGTCTTGAAGAGTTGAACCATTTTAAGGACAAAACGTTCTCGGTGCTATCGCACGATCTGCGCGGCCCTATCAACTCCATAACCGCGGCCATTCAGATGCTGAACAACAAGCAGCTGACGGCCGAAGAGTATGATATGCTGAAACCCGACATCAACAACCAGCTGAGCACACTGAATCTGTTGCTGGACAATGTGCTGATGTGGGCGCGCAGCTATATGCAGGAGACCAAGGCATCGGACCCGGCGCCTACGGATATTGCTCAACTCATCGGTAGCAACCTTTCGCTGCTGGGCGAAACTGCCGAGCGGAAGCAGATAACGCTTTCGGGCACAACCGGCGCACCGGTAATGGCGTTCTGCGATGGCGGCCAGATCAACATAGTATTGCGCAACCTCATTATGAACGCCCTCAAATTCACGGGTGCAGGTGGCACCGTTTCTGTGCAGTGTACGTCTGCCAACGGCAAGGTGCGCATTGCAGTAACTGACACCGGAGTGGGTATGGACGCAGAACAACTGGAAAGTCTGTTCACTGCAAAAGATGGCAGAAACACGTACGGTACAGAGGGCGAACGGGGCATTGGGCTGGGGCTGCTGCTGTGCCACGAATTTGTGCGGGTGAATGACGGAACAATCGAAGTGCAGAGCGAAAAAGGCAAAGGCAGCACTTTTACAGTGACCCTACCCGCTGCCTGACCTAACTACTGTGGTCTGATACGATAACCCACTTCCCCTTTATCTTGCGTAGCAACAATGTGTACGAACCTGAAACGTCACCGGCCTTGCGCGCCAGCGACCATTTGCCCACAACAAAGTAGTATTGACGGGATAACTTTTTGCAACTTACAATTGTTGACGTGAGCGTGCCCATGTGGTCGGCATCGGGATAGCTTTTTTTGTAACGGGCCAGAGTGCCGGCATAACCATAAGAAGGACCCTTTGAACCGATGAACAGCAAACTGTCGTTCTCCCAGTAACCGTGCATGTACCCGTCTATGTTGCCCTTGTTCCACTCTGTGACCTGTGCGGCCAGCATGCTGCGGATGGCTCGCTCGTTGCGCCCGCCCGCAGAAGCGGACAATGACATAACAACAAATGATAAAAGGATAAAACCGAACTTCCTCATAACCTATGCTTCTCGGGATCGTAGTTTAGGTGGTAGTATGGGGAATCGGGGGTGAAGAACCATGCCGCAAGATATACCAGTAAACCCAGCACCAGCAGCCATATACCCCACCGGCGGCTACTGCCTCCATCGTTCACATACCGGAACATGAGCACGAGGCCGCAAAGAACAAGTATCGTACCAATATATATTACTGTCAGCAGATCGCCCATTGTCTTTACACACAGTTTTACGGCTGCAATATCGGAAAATATGCATTAAGGCAAAAGTCAATAACTTATGGTTAGCAATCGCAGCCGGCTCTTACTTCTTTTTCCTGTATTTGGCTATCAGGTCGGTGACAGACGGCCTCATCAGGAACTCAGGATTGAGTTCGGTGAACAGTTTGAGCTTTTTGGGTGCCATTTCCAGGGCGGTCTCCAGTTGCAGCAGGGCCTCTTTAGCCTTGCCCATCTCCAGCAGGGCGGCTGCATGGAAATAGTGGAAATCGCCTTTTTCGCCGCAATGGTCGGTAGCTACCTGCAGCTGGGTAATGGCCTCGTCGTAATAACCTGCCAGATACAGCCCGCGCACCAGCGAAACCCATGTGGTCTTGTTGTCGGGTTTCAGGCGCACCGCGTTCAGGTAGCACACCAGCGCTTCGCTCTTCACGTTCAGCTCCATCAGGCAATTGCCGATCGCCATGCAATAGGACGCATTGTCTTTGTCCAGATGCAGTGCCACCGAGAATGACTTTATGGCCTTCTCCCATTGTTTCTCGCGGGTGTAGGTCTCTCCTATCTTATAGAAGATGCCATCGTCCTGCGGACTGAGCTGAGATGCCTGCCTGTAGTACTGGCGGGCGCGTGTATAGTCTTTCTTCTTCTCCCAACAATAGCCCATGGCCTCAAAGATCACGTCTTCGGGCTTACCTATCTCCATGTGTTTCTCCAGCACCTCCAATGCGGGTTCGTACTGGCGCAAACGCATGAAAGCATCGGCCATGTTGCGGTAAGCAAATTCAAATTTCTCGTCTATGGCTACACAGAACTGGTAGGAGTCGATCGCCTTTTCGTACAACTTCAGTCCCTGATAGGCGGCACCCAGGTTGAACCAGGCAAGCGCATTGTAGGGATCTTCGTCGGTGAGGTTGGTGTGGATGGTCACACTTTCTTCGAGGCGACCGGTGAATTCGGCCCAGAAACAGATCTTCTGGAGCGCCTCTTCGTTGCGGCGCTCTATCTGTATCACCCTCTTCAGTGTATTGAACACGGCATCAAAATCTTCGCCCTCGTCATATACGTCCGACAGTTCCAGCAATATCTCTACTTTGTCTTTGCCGCCAAAGTTCTCCGACTGCTGCTCGAGCCATTGTGCGGCCTGCGGCTGGCGGAACTGCGACATCAGGATATCGGACCGCAGCAATACGGCATCGAGGTTGCGCATATCGAACTGCTCCATCTCGTCGAGCGCACGCAGCGCCTGACCGTATTTCTGCGATTGTGTGAGTATCTCGGCTTTCAGCAACAGAATTGATGCTGAAAAAGGATAATAAGTGCTTGCTATTTCGCAGGCGGTAAGTGCCTGCTCTTCGTTGCTACTGCTAAAGAAATACTCTATAACCCGTTCAAACTCCTCCTCCTCCAATATTGTGGAAGATTCTCCTTTCTTCAGTTGTTCATAGCGGTGCAGGGTATCTTCAAATGGCCCCCATTCATCATCATTAAAATCGTCCTCAAACATAAGCACATTGATTTATACCAAAGTTACTCAAAATAGTATAGCCTGTGAGTGGTGGTGTGTTACCTGAATGTCAAAATACACACATTGTTAACAATAGGCATATCAATAAAAATTCTATCGCACAGGCAGCCGATCATTTTAACAATAGCTGCCACGTGGAAAAGCGTACCTTTGCTACGGTTCTTATACATGATCGCCGCTCATCTGCCCGGTATTGCATGCCCGCAGTGACGGAAGGAAGTGGCGACTGTACCTATACAAGACCGGGGCCGACCGGTTTTGACAGCATAGGGCAGGGTATGTAAGCATGTGGTGCGTTGTGTAATTAGCACCTTAATCTGAATGCTCAACTTTCGAATGGCGAATACACTTACGCCATGGCTGCCTAATCAGAGATTAGCGTAGTCATTATGGCCGCCGGGAATGCTGCCTGTTGCAGTCCCCGCCGCCCAATCAACCAAATAACAGGATAGGCTTGTGCCCGCTGCGTGCACCGGATGAAAACCATAGCAGATAAGGAAACTGTTGGTTCGTTCTGCTCCGGCCGGTTCCCGACAATTAATGCAGAAATAAACATGTAGAAAGCATATCGGGCATATGTTTGGACGCGGGTTCGACTCCCGCCGGCTCCACCACAGCGGGAACATCACTCGAAAGAGTAATGTTCCCGCTTTTACTTTCGGCTGAAATGCCCGTCAAATCTGCAATGTAGTGGAACACTGAATTTATTCTTGGGGTTCGACACTCGTTAGTTTTTCGGCAATAGGACATTCCTTCAGGAAATACCAATTTTTGCAGCATCTGTTTATCGGCATAATCGCTGGAATCCCACAGGGAAGCGAGTTTCGAGGCCTTAGTTATTGCGTTATCGATCAGCAATTCAAGGTTCGACACCTTTTTGAAGTTCTTAGCAAGACTCTTGTATATTTCTGACCTTTCCGCTATGAACTTGCCTTTGAATTTATCGAACATCGTCTTATCTATTTCCTCAAGAATGTAGCGCTCCTCCAACCGTTCGATCTTCTTTTCAACCTCTGCCAATTGTTTTTCAAGACTAATCTTTAATTCATCCTTGTCTTTGTTTAGTTGATTGTAGGTAGCAGTAATTTGCGCTTTGATGAGCTTACGGTAATCATCGTTAATATCAAAAGTAAATCTTTCCATTATAGCTTTTATTGCTTCGTGCAACGAGTCAGACCTTTTATTACTCCTACAGCCCGGTGTATTGCATTTGTAATAGTATTTCTGATTTTTATAGGCTTTGTATCCCCTCAGATAACTACTGCATTCATCACAAATCATGAAGCGTTTTAAAGGAATATTTTCATTGTCGTCCTTAACCCTATATCCCTGATGGTTTTTGGCTAACAATCCGTTTACCTCTAAAAATATCTCTTTTGAAATCACCTTCTCCTGAATGCCTTCTATCACCCTTCCTTCTAAAGCACTATGTACAAGCAAGCCACAATAAAATGGATTCCTAAGAAAATCAGATACCCTTTGATTGCTCAATTTTAGGCCATGCTCCGCAAGTTTGCTTCGCACTTCTTCATTGGTTAAACCTTCCGCCTTCCAGAAAAATCCCTTTCTCAATAGCTTGCCGACATTGTTAACCTTGAAAGACTTTACGCCTTTTTCCCAAATAATGTCATAACCCATTGGTGGTGCAGTACACCAAATGCCCTGATGTATTTTCTCCCTAACTCCTGCCATACATTTTTCCCTGCGCTGCTGGTTGTCATACTCACTAAAAATGAATTGTATGTTCTGCTGTAAACTCCCGCTGGCAGTTGTCGAATCTGATGGCTGAGTTATTGAGAATACACTTACCCCTTCCCTCTTTAGTTTTTCAGCTATGTATATAGCATTAGCACCAGAGCGACTAAACCTGTCGACACTATAAACGATGATGTGCGATATCTTTTCCTTACTTTTCTTCACAAACGCTAGCATTGAATTAAAGTGTTTACGCTCATCGGTCTTAGCACTTTCGTATGTGCCGCCAAAGCACCCCATGATCTGGTAGCCACTTTTCAAAGCGTATTGCTCACAGGCTTTCTTTTGTGTTTCCAGGCTCATGTTATTGTCCGCCTGCTCCTTCGTTGAAACCCTTGTATAAATTACGCAATTGCGTGTAGCGGCGGTTTGTTTGTTCTTTCCTTTTCCAAATGTTTGGAATAATTCAAGTCCGTGTTTACTCATGCTGCAATTTTAATTTCTGTTTGATTACAAATATTTATAGCAATTTCCTTGCCTGACTTTTTCCCTTTTGACCAGTTGTTATACACTACTGTCGAAAAGGTTTTTAGTGTTTTGATTAGCTCCAAAATCCGCTCCTCATCCCACTCTTTAAAGGTTCCAAGACTCCTTACGTCCTCAACCGTAATGTCCTCCTCCCTGTCCGGAGATTCTAATTTAAGCTTCTTTGTCATAATTAATGTTTGGTTTTTCACAATTAACAAATCGTCCTGTCATTCTTGCTTCTATTACTATTGTTTTATCCTGAGCTAAAGAATGTTGACGACTGACAAATGTTTACTACGCTAACTGACAAACTAATTTTTCTGTATTTTCCCATGCCATTAGTACTGCAAATGGCACACCAGAAAAACCAGCTTTTTGATCATTTTTCTCAATCTAAATGGATTCTAAATAGTCTTCAAATATTTTCAAACATCGGCAAATAGTGCCATCAAATATTTATTTATCTATTGTCAAAACGTCCTGCCAACTTGTAAAAATATCTGTCGTGGCAGGACTTGATACTTGAATTATTACTCTGCTCACTAGATAGTTGCAACAGGTCTTCCTTTAATACTCTGATCAACCAGGTATCCTAAAAATGTTGCAAACGGAACAATATTTTGACGGACGCTTGCGTCCTCTAATGCCTGCATATAACGTTCTCTTTGTTCTACTGGAATCACTGTCCATGGATAACCACCGGAAGCAAGCATGGCATTCATCAAAAACCTTCCCATACGGCCATTGCCATCCATATAAGGATGGATAAATACAAATATAAAATGCCCCAGCACGGCTCTCACTGCGGCTTCCGGCTCTGCTTCCAGAAGTTCAAATAGCACTGGCATCGCATCACGCACAGCATCACGATTTAGGGGCGTGTGCATCGAATTGCCGATATAGACTTGATGATTTCGGTAGCCCGCAAGATCTGCTGCGTTTAGTATGCCTGAAGTCACACTAGGCCCAAATAGTTTTAGATACCAATCGCCATGATCCTGATCGACAACTGTTCCTGCATTTTCTCCGGCAAGAATTCGCCTAAGACTATTTTCTACGCTTTTAAAAGCATCTAAATAACCCTTTGCCGCCATTGCATCTCGTTGCTTTCTGTCTTCCTCATTATCTGCAAGATTCCAGGAACCTGCCCTCACCCGCTCAATCAAATCAGGGGTAACTTTATATTTTTCAATTGATAGGGAGTGGTAAGCATCAGTAACAAAAATTTTGTCGACTGTATTCATGTAAGCATCTATGTTTTCAGACAGCCCCGGTGCCACGGGGAAATTTGCCAGAACCTCCTCACGCATTTGAGCCCACATCAGCCGTATTCGGGCCTCATAGGGAGAGCGTGCCCTTTGCGGTAGTACAATATTTATTTGTCCATCGAATGGGTCGTTTTCACGTACATCATAACCGGCACCTTTCATGGTACTAACTATCGTATCAGCAATCCTTTCTTTTCGAGCGTTTCTGAAAGCACCAGCAATCCGGCCAGCAACTACGCTGTGACCACCATCCAAAAGTATACGCAATATATCCGCTGCATTGCTGATCATTGAAATTCCGGTACGTACTTCCAGCGCATCCTGAGTAAACGTATTTGGAGAACAGCGCACTAATGCGGCAGGAAGTGTATATAAGCGTTTACCATCTTGCATGGTTCGCTCTTCGGCAGGTGGAATTTCTGCTTTCAAGGGAAACAGGGATGTCCCTATTGGGAGATCAACTGGCAAATTGTTCGCACCCGGCGCACGTACTAATAGTTGGCCAGGCACCTTGGTATTGCCAGCATGTATCATTAGAGATTGTTCTGGTGACAAGCACCATGCATCGCCAAATCGATCTTCAAGATATTGTATACAAAATCCCCAATAGTTACTGTACCAAGCGGTACTATCGCCTTTTGCAGCTTGTGGCGCTGTCGCAATATACCAGCCGCGCAATACCTCTTCAATGAAGCCATTGTTCACAAGTCGTTCCCTATGCGTTCGACTTAGCATATCAGATTTGATAGCAATAACCCCCTTTTCCTGTATGATATGTAATTCTTTAAGCGAATCGGCTAATTTTTCCGAGGGTGTTGCCATATTATCGGGTTGTTTCTATTATTTATTGACGTTCTATTTATATTATTTAGCGTTGAGTCAAAATTATTAAATGTTGTTGTGTTATCCAAATTAATCCGTGTTAAAGTGAAATAGCGTTGTAAACATTCCCCGCACCATTTAAAAATGTATTGGGTGAAAATTAGAACCTGCATAGAATTTGACGTGGAATATTCGACAATTTCATAGAATTCGCATAGATTTGATATGCGCTGATTTGGAAATGATATAAATCTGATACGCCAACATATGCAAAGCATGAGTAAAACAGACGATAATAGCCTTTCTAACGTGGCAAAATCAACAGATTTGCTACAAAAAGAGAATGATTCGCTACGTGAGTTGTTGAAAGACGCACTTATTGAAATAGAAAATCTGAAGAATCGTCTTGAAAAACATGAAAATCCCAAAGACGAATATAGTAAGCGATGGACAATGGTGACTAAAATTGCCTTTTTGATAACCAAAGCCCAAAAGCCTCTTCGTTCATCAGAAATATTACAGTTACTAACCAATAGAGAGCCCACCATCATAAAAAAACAGGCCAGCATGGAGACTGTCTCTTATACACATCT
>JACSRV010000119.1 GCA_014879545.1 Chitinophagaceae bacterium
CGAATATAATATTTATGACACAATTATATAAATTATACATAAGATTGTAGGTCTTTGATTTATCCCCCCATTTCTAACCCTTATTAAATGTGACCGATCGTCATTACATTTGTAAGCTTAAAATCAACAATTAATGAAAAAACTTTTCCTGCTTTTTGCAGCAGTTTTCACGCTACAGGGAGTAAAAGCCGACGAGGGCATGTGGATTCCTATGCTCATTGGTAAGAACTATGATGAGATGCAACGTCTGGGTCTCCGTCTTACAAAAGACGACCTCTACAACATCAACAACAGTAGTCTGAAAGACGCCATTCTTCAGTTTGGTGGTGGATGTACTGCCGAAATGGTTTCTGACAAAGGTCTGTTGCTTACCAACCACCACTGCGGATACGATGCCATCGCAACGCTGAGCACGGTCGATCGCAACCTGCTGGACAACGGCTTTTGGGCAAAAAGTATGGATGAAGAACTGCCTGCAAAGGGAGTTACCGCACTGTTCCTGCAGCGTATGGAAGATGTTACTGACGAGGTAATGCAGGCAATCGGCGGTGCAACCGGCGATGAATACAACAAGAAATTCGAGGCGATCGCCAAGAAGATCGAAGAAAAAAATACTGATGGTGGCAAATTGGTCGCTAACGTGAAATCATATTTCAATGGCAATCAGTTCTTCCTGTTGATCTACAAACGCTACACCGATGTTCGTTTGGTGGGCACTCCGCCAAAATCACTGGGAAAATATGGTGGCGATACCGACAACTGGATGTGGCCACGTCACACTGCCGACTTCTCTATGTTCCGTGTGTACGCCGATGAGAACAATCAGCCACGTGCATACAATGCAGCAAACGTGCCTTTCCGTCCTAAAAAATACCTGACCGTATCTGCAAAAGGAGTGAACGAAGGCGACTACGCAATGATCATGGGCTATCCGGGCCGCACCAACCGTTACGAAGTTTCTTACGGTGTTGACCTGGCTGTTAATGTTACCAACCCGTCTATCGTTGATTGCCGCGACCTGCGTCTGGCGATCATGAAGCGCCACATGGACAAAGACAAAAAAGTATATCTGCAGCTTACCTCATCCTACTCTCGCATCGCGAACTATTGGAAGTATTTTATCGGTCAGACAGAGCAACTGAAACGTCTGGACGTAGTGAACCAGAAGAAAGCAGGCGAAGAGAAATTTATGGATTGGCAGCGTAAAAACGGTAAAGATGCCGGCCTCATGAACGAATTTGGCAAGATCTACGCAGATTATACTCCATATGCTAAACATGCAGTATACTACAGCGAAGGCTTCCGCGCTCCTGCCCTTACACGTATGGCTGCGAGTCTGAAGCCATTGTATGACGCATACGAAAGGCACAATGGCAAACTGGAAGACGACACGCTGAAAAAGTATGTCAACATTGCCAAAACCGCTTATGGTGTGCTGGTTAAAGAATATGAGGCAGGTACCGACAAAGAATTGTTCGCTGAGATGACACGTCTTTACTACCTGAATGTCCCTAAAAACCAGCATCCTGCTGTCTACAGCAGCATACTCGGTGGTACAGACGGCAAGAGCAAAGCTCCTTATGTTACTTACACATCTACAGTCTACAGTCACACATTCCTTACCGACAGCAACAAATTCAACGCGTTCTGTAAGGCTCCGTCTTTTGCAAAACTGAAAAATGATGCTGCGTTCAAGTATGCATACAGCTTCATTTCGAACTACAGCAAAAACTACCAGGGCAAAGTTGAAACGTTCAACAACAAAAAAGCAGATCTGTCGCGCGAATACGTGGCACAGCTGATGCAGATGAACAAGGGCAAGAAACTCTACCCCGACGCAAACTCAACAATGCGTATCACCTATGGTACAGTTAAAAGCTACGAAAAAGTTGACGGCGTTCAGTACAACTACTACACTACCCTTGATGGTCTGATGGCTAAATACAAACCAAACGACGAAGATTTTGACGTTCCTTCCGACCTCGTGAAGTTGTACAAAGACAAAGACTATGGCAAATACGCCGACGAAGACGGCACTTTGCATACCTGCTTCATCACCAACAACGACATTACAGGCGGCAACTCCGGTAGCCCTTGTATGAACGCAAAAGGTGAGTTAATAGGTACAGCCTTTGACGGTAACTGGGAAGCTATGAGCGGCGATATCGCATTCGACAAAAAGTATAAGCGTACGATTGTTTGTGACATCCGCTTCGTTCTTTTCCTCATTGACAAACTCGGTGGTGCGAAGAACGTGATCAAAGAAATGGACATCCGTTACTAATTCGGATAGCTCACATATACTCTCAAGAAAGCGGCGGGAAAAACCCGCCGCTTTCGTTTTTATATAACAGGAAATTCGCCCTTTTGCTGTTCCCTGCCAATACAGTATTTTGCAGCTATGTATTCAGCGCAGGACGAACGCCGCCTTTTTGACAAGGCCAAATACCTAATCGACAATAACGAAAATGATGACAGAACCACCGCTGAGCAGTTGCGGGCTGTTATCGTTTATGCAGATTGGAAATACTACGTTCAGAACGAACCGACTCTTGCCGACAAAGAGTATGATACGCTGTTTGCCAAACTGAAACAGATTGAAGCCCGGCATCCTGAACTCATTACGCCCGACTCCCCTACCCATCGTGTAGCAATGGGACTTAGCGAGCGCTTCCCGGCCGTTAGCCATCTGGTCCCTATGCTCAGCCTGGACAACACCTATAATTCTGATGACCTTACCGATTGGGATCGCCGCTGCCGCGAACTGGCGGGCACCGACAACATCACCTACTGCATCGAACCCAAATACGACGGCGCAAGTGTTTCTATAATATATGAGAACGACCTGCTGACAAGAGGTGCCACACGTGGCGATGGTGTAATGGGTGAAGACGTGACAGTAAATGTGAAGCAGATCAGATCGATCCCCCTTTCAGCGAAACTCAAAGAATTCGGGATCCGCCAAATGGAGATACGAGGCGAGATAGTCATTCACAAAAAAGTGTTTGAAGAATACAACAAACAACGTATTGCCGACGGACTTGCACCTTTGGCCAACCCACGGAACGCCGCATCAGGCACCCTGCGAATCCTCGATCCGGCAGAGGTACGCAAGCGCGGGTTAAATGCCATACTCTACCATATCAGCGATTATACGCTGGAACAAGGCGCAGAGCGTCCCGAGGCGCTTGCCACCCATTTCGGATCACTGACCTGGCTCTATGATCTTGGCTTCCCCTCTCCGGCAAAGGAAATGAAGGTTTGCAATTCTATCGCCGAGGTCATAGAATATTGTGCAGAATTTGAGGGGCGCCGCGATGACCTTCCCTTTGAAGTTGACGGCCTCGTTATAAAGGTCAATGACTTTGCCCTGCAAGACCGAATGGGCATGACGTCCCACCACCCTCGTTGGGCGGTGGCATACAAGTTCAAGGCCCGTCAGGCAACTAGCAAACTCAGGAGAGTAGAGTTTCAGGTGGGGCGTGTCGGTACAATAACACCGGTTGCCAAAATAGACCCGGTGCATATTGGTGGTGTCACTGTCTCTTCAATATCCCTGTTCAACGAAGATGTGATACGCGAGAAAGATGTGCGTATCGGAGATACGGTACTTGTGGAGCGTGCAGGCGATGTGATCCCATACATTGTAAAACCGCTTTCCGAATTGCGCGATGGCACCGAGGAACCTATTGTATACCCCACAACATGCCCTGCATGCGCCAGCCAACTCGAGAAACTACCCGAAGAAGCTGCCTGGCGATGCATCAACATAAGCTGTCCGGTACAGGTGGTAGAAAGGATCATCCATTTTGCATCAAAAGATGCGATGGACATCAGGAGCATGGGCAACGCGAACGTTCAGAAATTCCATGATCTGGGTCTTCTCCCCGACATACCGGGCATTTACCACATCAACTGGGATAAGGTACGGACGCTGGAAGGTTTCGGAGACAAATCAGTCACCAACCTGCAACAGGCAATAGAGAACTCAAAAAAACAGCCTCTTTATCGGGTCATCTTCGGACTTGGCATCCGTCACGTAGGTGAAACTACCGCAAAAACGCTCGCATCTGCAGTCGGGCATTTAACCGATTTCTACGAATGGGATGTTGAAAAATTGACTACCCTCCAGGACATTGGCCCTAAAGTCGCCACTTCGGTAGCTGACTTTTTTGCCCGTACCGAAAACCGTCGCATGATCGACATGCTGGCAGAAGCAGGTGTCAATCTCGCCAACGACCATAAAAATCAGGCAACTACCGACGGCGCCCTCTCGGGAAAGACCTTCCTGTTCACCGGCACACTCAGCCGTTTCAAACGAAGCGATGCAGAGGCCATGGTGGAAGAGAAAGGTGGCGCAATTTTGGGCGGCGTGAGTAGCAAACTCAACTACCTTGTGGTGGGCGCCGATGCGGGCTCCAAACTGGAGAAAGCCAAAAAACTCGGCACCATCAACATCCTCACCGAGGACGAATTTATGACCCTCATTCAGGGCTGATCGCCCTTCATGATAGGCGGACCATAAAAGAAGAGCATTTCCGCTCTTCTTTTGTCATTTCCATCCATTTATGATCGCATTATAACAATTGTTTGTGCTATCGTCTTAGTATCTTTGCAACCTTAAATCTCACATTATGCCCGGAACAGAACTTTTCGGATCTGAAGAACGCAAAGAAATCAATGATGTGCTGGAAACAGGCATCCTTTTTCGTTATAACCACGATCAGCAGCGCAACGGTGTCTGGAAGGCACGCGATTTCGAAGCTGAAGTAAAAAAGATCACCGGCGCCAAATACGCGCATGCTGTGGCAAACGGCACTGCAGGGATCGCTACTGCGCTGGCCGCATCAGGCATCGGCACCGGTGACGAGGTGATTGTACCGCCATTCACCTACATCGCAACAATAGAGGCTGTTCTCTTTCTGGGCGCCATTCCCGTTTTTGCTGAGGTAGACGAAACTCTATGCCTGAGTGCTGAAGGTATCAAAGCTGCGCTCACCCCAAAGACCAAGGCAGTTTGCCTGGTTCATATGTGCGGCGGCATGGCCGAAATGGACAGCATCATGCAGGTGGTGAAAGACAACAACCTGATACTTGTAGAAGATGCCGGACAGGCGTTTGCTGCTTCATATAAGGGCACAAGCACCGGTCTTTTCGGACAGGCAGGCAGCTATTCGTTCGACTTCTTTAAAATAGCAACCGCCGGTGAGGGCGGAGTACTCGTAACCAACGACGAGGCTACGTACAAACTCGCCGACTCGTACGCCGATCACGGTCACGACCATATAGGCAACAACCGCGGCATGGAACAGCACCCTATCCTTGGCTTCAACTACCGCATCAGCGAGTTGCATGCCGCAGTTGGTGTTGCCCAGACACGAAAAGTGCCGCACATCCGCGAGGTGAACCGCAAATACAAATCAATGCTTACCGAGATCCTGTCACAGACGGAAGGCATCTCTTTTGCTACCCTCGCCGACCCAGATGGCGACTCAGCGACATTCCTCAACATTCTGATGCCCGACACCGAAACTGCCGGACGCACAGTTGCCGAGTTCAATAAAGCAGGTGTTACCGGTTTCAATTACTGGTTCACCAACATGTACCACTTCATCAACCAGTGGGATCACATCAATGGTCTTAAGACAGCTTCAAAACTCCCGGCCCAACTGTTGGGTACGCCACAAGACTACAACAACCTCCACCTCCCTAAATCCCAGGAGGTGATCGGCAGGCTCATTTCATTTGGCATACGCTGCACATGGACTGAAGATGAGGTGAAAGCGCTGGCAAACAAAATAGCTGCCTGTGCAAAAGCCGCTATGCCGGTTAACGCTTAAAAGACCCTGGAACCAGTTTTTTCAATTTCGAACACACAATATGTTCAAGAATTTCAAAAATATTGATAAGGTCGTTTTCGGCAGGGGCAGCTTCTCTATGCTGGAGGGCATCCTGGAAGAAAAACGTAATGAGAATGGCAAGTTCTTTTTATACGTTATCGACAATTTCTTCAAAGGAAAAGAACTCGAACAGCGCATTCCGGCAAAACCGGGCGACATTGTCCGCTTTATTGACGTTGACCCGCACGAACCCACAACCGATCAGATAGACCAGCTTCGCGACGAAGTACTTCGCGACCACGGTCTGCCGGCAGGTGTCATTGGCATCGGTGGCGGCAGCATTATGGACATTGCCAAAGCAGTGTCGCTCATGTTCACCAACGAAGGATCCTCTACCCTGTACCAGGGACTGAACCTTATTAAGAAACCCGGCATTTACCACCTTGGCATCCCCACCATTTCCGGTACTGGTGCCGAAGTTTCCATGACAGCCGTTCTTACAGGCCCGGAAAAAAAACTGGGTCTCAAATGTGAATGGACCATCTTCAACCAGGTGATACTGGATAGTGAACTAACTACTACTGTGCCTGTTGATAAATGGTTGTACACCGGCATGGACACATATATTCACTGTATCGAATCTGAAATTGGTACCCTGAATAACGCTTACAGCCATGCTTATGCCGAGCAAGCATTGAAATTGTGCAGGGAAATATACCTCGGACCAAACGCAGGTCAGAACCCTGAAAACGATGATAAGTTAATGGTTGCCAGCATGATGGGCGGTCTTAGCTTAACTTATTCTGAAGTCGGGGTCTGTCATGCGCTCTCCTACGGACTGTCTAAGATCCTCGGTGAAAAACACTGCTATGCCAACTGCATAGCCTTCCAACATCTGGAAGATTACTATGGCGAAGGGGTTCGTGAACTGAAACAAATGCTCATTCAGCACAACGTCACACTACCGACAGGACTCAGTAAAAGCTGGACAAACGAACAGATAACGGCAATGGCGCACGTAGCTTACAACTTGCCACACATGTGGAACCACGCTATCGGGCCGGACTGGAAAGATAAAGTCACGATAGAGACAATTGAAGACCTTTATCGTAGGATGTAATTCTGCAAATAATTGAAATTCAATATCTTAAAAACAACAACGAAACAATAAATTCAATTAAATGAGCGCAAAGAAAGTAATGGTCGGAGATATCCAATGTGGCGCAGATGATCTGTTCCTTATCTCTGGTCCGTGTGTGATAGAGGATGAAATGGTGATGATGAAAACAGCCGAGAAGCTGAAAGAGGTAAGTACAAAAATGAACATCCCTGTCATTTACAAGTCGTCATTCCTGAAAGACAACAGGAGCAGCCTGAGTTATTATGACGGCCCCGGGCTTGATAAAGGCCTTACGATCCTTGCAAAAGTGAAAGAGCAGTTCGGCTTCACACTTCTTACAGACATCCACTACCCCGATCACGCTGCGCCGGTTGCCGAAGTATGTGATGTATTACAGATACCAGCCTACCTATGTATGCAGTCGGGCCTTATGGTTGCCGCAGCCAAAACAGGAAAAGTAGTAAACATCAAGCACGGCCAGTTCCTGGCCCCTGACAATATGAAACACCCCGTAGGTAAGTGTGTAGCCGCCGACAACGACAAGATTATCCTTACGGAGCGTGGTTATACAATGGGCTATAACGACTTGGTTGTAGATCCCCGAAGTTTCTATCACCTGTCAAATCTGGGCTATCCTGTTGTGTTCGACATCACCCACTCTATCAGGAAATACGGCATTCCGAGTGCGGATGCCAAGGGCGGTGCCCGCGAGTTTCTTCCGGTACTCAGCCGCGCAGGTGTGGCATCAGGCGTAGATGGCATCTTCATCGAGACCCATCCGGAACCGGAAAAAGCGCTCTGTGACGCTGCAAGTCAGCTGAGTGTATATGCGCTCGAAGAGTTCCTGAAACCACTTATCGAGATACATGCTGTGACAAGAAAATATCGCAACGCTGAATAGTTACCAGCATTTCTGTACATAAAATTGAAATTCCCTAAACTCTCGAAAACAAACTATCTTACATCGCAATCGAAATACAAATAAAAAATGGAATTATATTTAGACTCAGCCAACCTTAAAGAGATCGAAGAAGGATTTAAGCTTGGTTTCCTTACCGGACTTACAACAACCCCCACTTTCATGCAGCGTGAGGGCATTACCGACATTGACGGTACGATCGTAAAACTCGCAAAAATTGTTCCTATCCTCCAGATCGAGGCATTAGGCAATACTGCTGAAGAAGTAGTTGCTGAAGCAGTTCGTCAACTGGAACTGGGTCTCGACCCTGCAAAAACCGTTTTTAAGATACCTGTATCTTTAGAAGGTCTCCGTGCATGCCGCATGCTTCGCGACAAAGGTCTATTGGTGAATGTGCACCTCGTGTACACTTTACAGCAGGCATATATGGCCATGCAGGCCGGCGCAACATACGTTTGTCCGCTGGTAGGTCGCCTGCAAGATCAGGGTCATGACGCTATTGCGCTGGTTGAGCAGTGTGTGAAAGCCGTTGAAAAATATGGCTATAACACCAAGATCATGTTCAGCTCGGTGCGCAATTCTGAGCATGTTCGCAACGCGCTTACTGCAGGTGCCCACACCATCACCGTTCCGCTGAAAATCCTGAAGTCACTCACTGAGAACAACTTCACTACAGTTGGCACAGAGCAATTCCTTTCCGATACACGCCTCATGACAGTGCGTGTAAAGGACGCGATCAACAATATCAACCCGATCGTTAACGCTGACAGCAACATGAAAGATGCCATCGTAAAGATGACTGAATTCGGATTCGGCTGTATCACCGTGGTAAATAACAATGGTGATGTAGTTGGCGTATTCACCGATGGCGATCTCCGCCGTTTGCTGCAGACCGGCGGCGAATCTATATTGAGCAAAACTATCGGCAGCCTTGAATACAAAACTCCTATCAGCATAGATGTGAATGCATTGCTGAACGATGCTGCGTCGATATTCAATAAAATGAAAGTTGATACGATCCTGGCTACCGAGAATGGCAAACCTGTCGGAATGCTCGATATTCAGGACCTGAAAGCATATTAATTCAATAGAGAAAGTAATTATTGTTGGCCTGCCCGTACCACGGGCAGGCACTTCAATTTAAATGATAAACCGTCGGCACTTCATCTCAAAAACCCGAAAAGTTGAAGAACACCACTGCAGATAACATCCGAAATACGTTCAGCGGCACTTTTGTGTGTGATGTACCTACCCTGAAACAAAAACTGGAAGGTATCAATGCCTACATTTTTGACTGGGACGGCGTCTTCAACGATGGCTCAAAAGGTGGCGATGGGGCCAGCCTCTTCAACGAGGTCGACTCCATGGGCATCAATATGCTGCGCTACAATCACTACATCCGCAAGGGCAGCAACCCGCTCACCGGCATCATAACCGGCGAGAAAAACCCGGTCGCCTTTACGTTTTCCATGCGCGAACATTTCCATGCGGTGTATTACGGTATAAAGAACAAAAAGGACGCATTGCTGCATTTATGTGCAGCTCACGACATCCAACCATCTGAAGTAGCATATTTCTTCGACGATATCACCGACCTCGAAGTGGCATCAATGTGCGGTGTACGCATCATGATGGGGCGTTCCTGCAACCCCATGTTGTTGCAGCTGGCACGCGAAAAAGGTATGGCAGACTATATCACCGCAAATGATGGTGGCCACAATGCAATCAGAGAAGCTGTAGAACTGCTCAAATCGGTAAGTGGCAAGTACGAAGAGACCATAATGCAACGCGCCGTTTATGCCGACAACTACCGCGACTACCTGGCCAGCCGCAACATCCCCATACCGGCATTCTATACAGTTATTGATTCAAAGATCACAGAACACATTCCCTCATGATAGCAGGAATAATACCGGCACGTTACGCGTCTTCCCGTTTTCCAGGCAAACCACTCGCCGACATTGGCGGAAAGAGTATGATACAACGGGTGTATGAACAGGTTTCCGGAAGTAAAAGCCTCAGTACTATTGTCGTGGCCACCGATGATGAACGTATCGCCACACATGTCGAGGCGTTCGGCGGAAAAGTTGTAATGACCGGCACGCACCACCCCAGCGGCACAGACCGGTGTTTCGACGCTCTGCAGCAACTCGACCCCGGCTACAAATATGTTATCAACATTCAGGGCGATGAACCTTTTATCGACCCGGCCCAAATAGATGAATTGGCCGCAGTACTGGCCGATGGCACTACAGAGATCGCTACTCAAATGATCCCTGTTGCAACCCACGAAGAACTCTTCGACCGTGGTGAGGTGAAGATTGTCCTCAATACCCAAATGGAGGCGTTATACTTTAGTCGCATGGTCATACCATTTATCAAGGGCATCGACGAAAAGGAATGGCATCTGCACCATAAATACTTCCGCCATGTGGGTATGTATGCATACCGTACCGACATCCTCGAAAGACTTACTGAACTGTCCGTATCGGCTCTCGAACAAGCCGAATCCCTCGAACAACTCCGTTGGCTCGAGAGCGGTTACAAGATCAAATGCGTACCCACAACCTACGACAGCCATTGCGTTGACTCGCCCGGTGACATTGAAAAAGTAATAAAAAGATTCCTGTAACCACATCATTGCCGTTATGATAAAGCCAGTTTTTGTCTGCTTGTTCTTGCTCTCGCTTCAGCTATCAGTAGTAGCTCAGAACCATGCCCGCTTCAGCGATGTAAAAGCGGGAATGCACAGCCAAAGACTGGAGAATGAAGCACTTTTTCTCGCAAACAAAAAGGCGTCTACCATCCGGTGCGGCGAAGTGTATCGGCGCGCGGTCATCGTTTCCGATGGCTGGGAAGTGGAACGCAACGCCGAGGGCTTCATTACAGGACGTCACCTCCATATGGAACTATACGGCGAAACCAAAGACGGCAAATGCGGCATGAGTCACTGCGTCTTCTACCAACGCCGGATGGGCGACGAGACTTTTGCACCTAAAATGAAACTGGAAGACCTGGGAGCGTTCCATACATTAGAATGCGAATGATCAGGCGGTCTGCCCTTGCGCTATCTTGCTTGCCTTTATTTCATCAAGCACCATATTCCCTCTGAAGAACAAACCAAGCAGCGGAGAAGAATTATCGTTTATCAACGATAGCAATTCCTGCACGGCAAATATTCCCTTATTGGTCAGCAAATAAAACCGCACGGTTCCCGGAGGCGGATATCCCAGATCCGACACAGGCACTCCTCTGTTCAGATAATCCTGTGCAACCTGCACAAACTCCGACGCCTGCTTTGCCACCTCGGGGTCGGCTCCTGCCCCGGTCACAGTGGCACCCGTGCTAAGCAACGCGTTAGCACCTCCGTTTATGTACGCGATCAGAGAAAGTACCGTACCACCCATGTCCCAATCCATAACCACACCATATACCTTTGTTACCGATGCAGGTATCTGTAGCCCCAATTGCTGCGCACTCACATGTAGTGCGGCCATGCGTGCAGCTTCATAGCTATCAGGCGCAGGGGTAATTACCTCCTGATTAGATGGCGATGCTTTCGCCGGCTGTTTTTTCGCATTAAAAGATCGCCTCAGAAAAAAGATCAGGATACCAACCTGAAAAATGATGGCAATGATGTAAATAGAATCCATTTGAACGAACGAATGTGCCCAAAGATAAAAGAATCAACCGGTAGAACAGGTTATTTTATATTGTTCCGATACATATAGTCACGCACCTCTTTAATACCGGCATCCGCGGCCCTGCGCAACATGGCGGCACCCTTCTCGGTATCTTTATCTACCCCCTGCCCCTCAAAAAGCATAATACCCAGATTCCCGGCTGCATATACATCCCCCTGTGCTTCTGCAAGCCCGTAGTAATAGGCGGCAACCTTCAGATTTTTCTCAGTGCCATATCCGTAATAGAACATCCTCCCTGCTCTGAACTGAGCTCCCTTATGACCTTTTTCTGCTGCTTTCAGATACAGTTCCAGCGCCTCCTTCTGGTCTTGCTCCACGGCATCACCAAGGCCGGTTTCATGCATCTGCCCCAGAATGTACTGTGCCAGTGTGTTACCCGCCCGTGCCGCGCTATGAAACAACTCAGCCGCAATCTTATAATCCTTCTTGATACCTCCTAATCCGAAATAATAATACCGGCCCAGATTGAACCTGCCCATCGGGTCGTCGTTGAACGATGCGCGTTGATACCATCGCAACGCCTCCTGAGTATCAATTCTGATGCTTCCCATCCCGTGTTCATAGATCCACCCCAGTTGCCCCTGCGCCTGTGCATAGTTTGCCTCGGCAGCCATCAGATACCACCTCAACGCTGCAGTATCACTTCTCGCAATACCATACCCACGCTCGTACATCCTCGCCAGATTATAGTATGCCGGTGTGTATTTCCCCTCTGCCGATTTCATATACCATTTCACCGCCGCCACATGGTCCGAATCCACACCCTTGCCATACTCATACATCACGCCTACACCACATTGAGCACGGGCATAGTCTTGTTTGGCACTCTTCCTGTACCATTTCAGTGCCGCCTCTTCATCTTTTGCCCCACCATAGCCATTCTCCAACATGAATGCGAGATTACACTGGGCTGTAGCGTTACCCTGCTTCGCCGATTTTGTGTACCACATCACCGCAGTACTATCGCCTGCCGGGGTACCAACCTGCCTTCTGTATATCTCGCCCATCTCCAATTGTGCATCAGCATCCCCGGCGTCGGCTTGCACCTTCGCGCGCTCAAAAGCCGTCTGACCATCAGCAACCGACGGAAAAACAAAACACAAAAACAGCAATAATAATTGCACGGTGCGCAAACTCATAATAATCCAATGGGTTGATTCCTAAAATTAAGACATCGATTCAAGAGAAATGGTTAAACTTTTCCCGAATCTGCAATAATATCAAACCTGCTTTGAGTACTTTGCAGTAACAAATCTGAGTAATATGGCAAATAAGATCATAAAATGGACCGGCATGGGGCTTCTCATATCACTTGCAGCAATACAACTTTACCGTCCTGAAAAGAATATCTCAACGTCAACTCCTGCGTCTGATATTGTTACAGCTTTTCAGGTGCCCGAGGCTGTGGCATCTGTGCTGCACCGTGCATGCTACGACTGCCATAGCAACAACACAAAATACCCTTGGTACAACAATATACAACCAGTGGGCATCTGGCTAGCCGATCACGTGAACGAAGGAAAAGAAGAACTCAACTTCTCTGAATTTGGCACATTCACACCAAAGAGAAAACTCAAAAAACTAAAAGAGATTGTCGGTGAGGTGGAGGAAGGCGAAATGCCGTTAGAGAGTTATACGTTTGTCCATGGCGAAGCAAAGCTCACTGCCGAAGAAAAAGCAATGCTGATAGACTGGGCAAAGGGACTTTCGCAAAAGATTCAAATGACGGAGGGAGCACCTCAGATGTAGTACAAACTGATTGCAAAAAATAAGCGGGAACATGAGTCATGTTCCCGCTTGTTTATTAGTATCAGAATTGATTATTTAGCGGCTGCTTCATGCTGTCCTGCATTCACAACACCCATCACTTGTTTGTAGTCTTTCCAATTAGTGCCTGGATTAGCCTGACGCTGAGATGGCGACACTACAACCATCCTGAAGGTCACAGAACCCGGAAAACCCGGATCAGAGCCATCAGAGTTCTGAACGTAAATAGAGAACCCGTTGTCGAAGAAATTATAAACGGTAGATGTTTTTCCGTTTATATCTGGCAGTGGCGACCATTCCGGACCGCTGCTGGTTGCATAACTTTTGAATACAGATACGATACCTCGGTCCACAACCGCAGGAGTGATGTCGGAACTCGTAAAGTTTGCATAATAAGTATTACCTGTTTTAGACCAGCTGCTCACCGTGAAAGGATCAGTGCCGATCACATTAGCGTTGCCTTGTGGCCCTGTTGGCCCCTGCGGTCCCTGTGGTCCAGGAGGTCCCGTTTTGGTGCATCCGGTAAAAATAAACGTGCTGGCGGCAAGCAGCATTACAAGTAGTTTCTTCATTTCAAATGTCTTTATCCGTTGGGTTCAGTACGGTGTTAAGAAAATAGCGCAAAACCCCGGCAGATTGCCTACGCTACCATACAAAACCAAAAATAGTGCCATTTCCCCTATCCCGGTATGTTAAAATATAGATAATGACATCATTTTTTGCCCACTATGTCGTTCCACAGTAGGCTGATAGCGTTTATGAAATTAACTTTGACCCGTTCATATATTCTGATCATTGGTGCGCAAAATCATTTTTACGTCCTTGCTGGCTTTGGCTACCTGCTTCGCGTCTGAGGCACAAGTGAAAGCGCCTACAGACTCCTCCGCCCGGTTCAAACCGGTAAAATGGCAACCCAATGCAAAAAAAGCCGGCCTGTGTGCCGCCTTGATACCAGGACTCGGACAGATATACAACCGCCAGTACTGGAAACTCCCTATCGTTTATGGTGGACTGGGCGCTGCCGGCTATTTCGTTTATAAGAATAGCGCAGACTACACCAAACTGCGCAAAGCTTATGTGGGGCGAATTGGAGCCGCGGCAAGCCACACTACCCCCACCGACGAATACGTGGGCATTTACAGTACCGATCAGCTGCAGCAACTACAGGCAGATCAGAATCGCATACTGAACATGACCGTGATATACACTAGCCTCGCTTTTGCCGTACAGGTACTCGATGCGGTCACATCGGCCCACTTGCGCAACTTCGACATTTCTCGCGACATTTCCATGCAGGTGAAACCTGTACCCACTCCCTTGGGGGCCGGCATAGGTCTTGCCATGACTTTTTGATCCGTCATTTATCAGCAACGTAGATAACTACATTGTTTTTTCCTTTGCCTTTTCATGCCCCAACTGGTTATCTTTGCCCGCAAATTTTCAGCAATTGAATTCAAAGATCCGGGTTGGTGCAGTAAGTTACCTCAACACAAAGCCACTACTTTACGGCATCGAACATAGCGATATTATCAACCAGATCGATCTCACGTGTGAATACCCCGCGAAAATAGCTGAACAACTAAAGTCGGGAGACCTCGACATGGCACTCATTCCGGTTGCAGCTATACCCGGCATCCCGGGTGCAAACATCGTTAGCAACTATGGTATTGCATCGCACGGCAATGTGGTGTCCGTGGCTATCTTCAGCCAGGTACCGATAGAGGAAATAACCACGGTTTACCTCGACTATCAATCTCGCACATCGGTACGATTGGCGCAATTGCTGCTCGAAAGACACTGGGAAAAGACTGTTATTTTCAAACCGGCTACCGAGCACTATATCGATCACATCAACGGCACAGATGCCGGAGTCATTATCGGAGACAGGGCATTGCAGCAATTGCACAAGTTTGAGTATGTTTATGATCTGTCGGCTGCCTGGAAAGCACATACCGGACTCGATTTTGTATTCGCAGCATGGGTCGCTAACAAGCCCCTTCCCGATACATTCAAAACGGCATTCGACAACGCAAACGCGGAAGGTTTACAGCACATCGATACAGTCATCGAACAGAATCACTTCCCGTGGTACGATCTCGGTACCTACTACCGCGAGAACATTCAATACCTGCTCGATGATAACAAAAAGAGAGGAATGGACCTGTTTCTCAACCTCATCCGTTCATAATTTTGTATTTTTAGATACGCCTGGCTAAATACCGTTCTTAATTTTGGAACACAACTACACATACATCCCATATAAAGAGACCGGTTGTTTCTCAAAACTGGCGTCCGACTACACTTCAGACCATACCCTGCTCAGCCTGTTCTACCAGTTCTCACCAGATGCAGAAGGAGTCGAAAATGCGATCTCTGAGCGTAGAAACTTCCCCACTAACCGCTCCGTTCTGGTCGATACCCTTACCCGTCAATACAGCGAATTCGATACAACAGAAGCGGTAAAACAGAATATACAGCTCCTGCTCAACGAAAACACCTTTACAGTTACCACCGCCCATCAGCCCAATCTGATGACCGGCTACCTGTATTTCATTTATAAGATCCTGCACGCCATCAAACTGGCCGAACAACTAAACGTTACTCACCCTGACAAGAAATTCGTACCTGTGTACTACATGGGTAGCGAAGACAACGATCTGGAAGAGCTGGGCACCTTCAAATTTCGTGGCGACCGCTACACTTGGGACGGTGGTGGGCAAAAAGGCGCAGTAGGCCGCATGAGCACGGCCTCACTAAAGCCCTTAATGCAGCAGCTCTCCCGTTATTGGGGTCCTCCCGGAGCAGATGCAGAGGCGTTGCAAAAGCTTATCACAACCGCCTACCAAAAGCATTCCACCATGGGTAGCGCTACCCGATATCTGGTCAATGAACTATTCGGCAAATATGGCCTGGTTATTGTGGACCCCGATGATGCAGCATTGAAGCGTACGTATATTCCTGTTATGGAAGACGAGCTCCTCAACAGCCCCAGTATTGCTCTGGCTCAGTCACAGACAGCCTTACTGGAAAAAGATTACAAGTCACAGCTATTCCCGCGCCCCATTAATCTGTTCTACCTCCGCGATGGCCTTCGCGAACGTATCGAACGTCACCAGGACACATGGGTAGTTTTGAACACGGAATTCACTTTCTCTCGGAAATCTCTTCTCACCGAGCTTCATGAACACCCCGAACGTTTCAGCCCCAATGTGGTCTTGCGTCCTGCATTTCAGTGCACCATCCTACCCGATGTCGTATTCATTGGCGGTGGTGCTGAAGTCGCTTACTGGCTGCAACTAAAGACGGTATTCAGGCATCACAACGTCTTCTACCCTGCAATTCTCTTGCGCCAGTCCGTCCTCTGGCTTTCCGCGCAACAGTCAGACCTCAGGAAAAAAACGGGACTTTCCATCTCTGAGATGTTCCGTCCTGAACACGACCTCATCAACGATTATATCGCCGCACACAGCGATAAAGACTGGCACACCTCAATAGAGTCTGCAGACATCACAAAATTGATGCAGCATCTGGAGGAAAGGGCAACAACTATTGATGCTACCCTTAGCGCTTCGGTGAAAGCGGCCTCGACCGCTATGCTCAAAAAACTCACCGCACTCGAAAAGAAAATGCTTCGCTCCGAAAAAAGGAATCATCGGGTCCATATCGACAGGATATCCCGCATGAAAGCAGCCATTTTCCCTGGCAACAGCCTGCAGGAACGTACCGATAACTTCCTGGAGTTATATCTCGATCAGGGTCCTTCCTTCATAGATACCATCTACGCCGGCATCGATCCGCTCACTCCGGCCTTCATGGTCATAGAATAAAGAAAGCACCCCGAAAGGTGCTTTCAAATTGTATTCAGGGTCGAACTGCTCTTAGTTGATCTCACCGACCATGTCTTCAGGCTTCACCCAGTTATCAAAGTCCTCAGCAGAAACATATCCCAGGTCTATCGCTGTTTGTTTCAGCGTCTTTCCTTGTTTATGTGCAGTCTGTGCAATCTCGGCAGCCTTGTAGTAACCGATTTTGGTATTAAGCGCAGTCACCAGCATCAGAGAATTGTTCACGTGCTTGCGGATATTATCTTCAAGTGGCGCCAGACCTTCTGCACACTTATCGTTAAATGATACACATCCCTCGCCTATCAGCCTTGCGCTGTGCAGGAAGTTATATATCATCACCGGCTTGAACACGTTCAGCTCAAAATGACCATTGCTGCCACCTATGCTGATAGCGACGTCATTACCCATAACCTGTGCTGCTATCATTGTAAGCGCTTCACACTGCGTCGGATTCACCTTACCCGGCATGATAGAAGAACCCGGCTCATTATCAGGTATGAATAGTTCGCCGATACCCGAGCGCGGACCCGAGCTAAGCATACGAATATCGTTGGCTATTTTCATCAGGCTCACAGCCACCATCTTCAGCGCACCATGTGCTTCTACAATGGCGTCATGCGCAGCCAGACTTTCAAACTTATTTTCAGCAGTTACGAACGGAAGGCCGGTCAGAGAAGCGATATTCTCGGCCACCTTCACCGCATAACCCTTGGGAGTGTTGATGCCGGTACCAACCGCAGTACCACCCAATGCCAGTTCGCTCAGGTGAGCCAGACTGTTGTTGATAGCGCGCAGACCATGATCCAGCTGAGACACATATCCACTCAACTCCTGACCTACTGTCAGCGGAGTCGCGTCCATAAAGTGGGTACGACCAATTTTCACTACGTGCATAAACTCTTTCGACTTTGCAGCCAGCGTGTTACGCAACTTGGTGATGCCCGGGATAGTCACATCGATCAGCATCTTATAGGCAGCAATGTGCATCGCAGTAGGAAACGTATCATTTGATGACTGCGACTTGTTTACATCATCGTTAGGGTGAATGAACTTGTCTTTGTCAGTCAGGTTGCCACCGTACATAACATGCGCACGGTAAGCAACAACTTCGTTCACGTTCATATTGCTCTGCGTACCCGAACCTGTCTGCCAAACTACCAGCGGAAACTCATTATCCAGTTTACCTTCCAGTATCTCATCACAAACCTTTCCTATCAGTTCGCTCTTTTCAGCAGGCAATACACCCAGCTGATTGTTGGTCATAGCAGCCGCTTTCTTCAGATAAGCAAAAGCCTTTATGATCTCCTTAGGCATCTTGTTGATGTCCTGCGCTATCTTGAAGTTCTCAATAGACCTCTGTGTCTGCGCACCGTAATAAGCATTAACGGGCACCTTCACTTCGCCCATCGTGTCTTTCTCAATTCTGAATTCCATGTTCGTTTATGTGTTTGTGATAACAATCGCTTTTCGGGGTGCAAAGGTACAGGTATTTATTATATAGGGTAATATCAAACGGACAGGATATTATCACCCGGCCGGGCATTTCAGTGCAGAATATCTCCTAATTTCGCAACATGTGGCAGGAAATAAACAATCAATTATACCGTAAATTTCAGTTTGCCGACTTCAGCGAGGCATTTGCATTCATGACCCGCGTGGCCATATTGGCTGAGAAGCAGAACCACCACCCCACCTGGACCAATACCTGGAACACGGTTGAAATATGGCTCTGCAGTCACGATGCCGGCAACACCATCACCGACCGCGACCACAAACTCGCCGCCTCAATAGACAAACTACTTAAATAGGTCAAACCTCGATCCCAATACCCCAATCCCAACCTACCTGCCGCAAGACCGGTTCCAAACTCCGAATTCCTAATTCCAGACTCCCGTAGACTCACTCCTTCACCTTAGTATCCATCACTATCGTCACAGGGCCATCATTCACTAAGGCAACCTTCATATCGGCCCCAAACTCCCCCGTCTGTACAGGTTTTCCCGTCTTCTCACTCAGCAACGCATTAAAATACTCATATAATGGTATTGCCTGCTCCGGCCGCGCTGCCTTCAGAAATGACGGCCTGTTCCCCTTCTTGTAAGAGGCATGCAGCGTAAACTGACTCACTACAAGCATCTCGCCACCCACTTCCGGCACATCTTTGTTCATCAAACCATTTTCATCGGCCATCACCCTCAGTTGACCCACCTTACCGGCCAACCATTCGGCATCTTCCCTGCTATCCTCCGTTTCCACCCCCAGCAAGATCATATACCCTTTTCCGATACTGGCCTTTAATACCCCGTCTATGGTCACACTCGCTTCCGATACTCTTTGAATAACTGCACGCATGCATCAAATATAAAACCAAAACACACAACCGTTTACACCCTCGCCGGCACAACAGGTGTCAAATGGCGTACTTTTGCAACATGCTTCATGTTTCAGACACTATCGTAGCTATTGCCACCGCACCGGGTCCGGGAGCCATCGGCATCATTCGCCTGGCAGGGGCTGATGCCATCTCCATTGTCAACAGCATTTTCAAGGGAAAGGACCTCACAAAACAGGCCACCCACACCTTGCATTTTGGCAGAATAATGGACGGTACCACGGTGATAGACGAAGTGGTGGTGGCCCTGTACAAAGGCCCGCGAAGCTATACCGGCGACGATATTGCAGAGATCTGTTGCCACGGCTCGACGTACATCATGCAGCAGATAATGGGGCTTTGTGCAGCTAAAGGCGCTGTCATGGCCCGCCCCGGCGAATTCACCATGCGTGCATTCCTTAACGGCAAACTCGACCTCGCTCAGGCCGAAGCCGTGGCCGACCTCATTGCCAGCGACAGTGCCGGCGCGCACCGCGCCGCCATGCATAACCTGCGTGGCGGCTTCAGCCACGACCTTGCTGCCATGCGCGAGCAACTCATCAAGTTCAGCGCGCTCATCGAACTGGAACTCGACTTCTCACAAGAAGACGTAGAATTTGCCGACCGTACTCAGTTCTATGCACTCATCAACAACATCACAACTGCTACCCAAACGCTCCTTAACTCCTTCAGCCTTGGCAATGCTATTAAAAACGGCGTCAGCGTGGCCATTGCCGGGAAACCCAACGCAGGCAAAAGCACGTTGCTCAATGCCCTGCTCAACGAAGAACGTGCCATAGTCAGCGACATCGCGGGCACCACTCGCGACACCATCGAGGAGACCCTCAACATCAACGGCATCCTCTTCCGTCTCATCGACACTGCCGGCATACGCGAGCACACCACCGATATCATCGAAAAACAAGGCATCGCCCGCAGCCGCGATGCCATGAACAAGGCCGATGTAGTGATCTACCTCTTTGATGTGGCTCAGTATATCACGTCCGACTTCGAGCAGACCGACCTACTGAAGCAAATAGAAGAATTCCGAAAATCAGAGACCAAATTCCTGCTGGTAGGCAACAAGACCGACGAGGCCGGCCACGAGGCCGCTACGGCAGCACTGCGCCACCTCGGGCAGCCCGTACTCCTCATATCAGCACGAGATAAAAACAACATCCAGCAACTAAAAGACGAGCTCTACAATATGGTTGCTGGCGGCTTCGTGCAACAAGAGGGAACCATCGTTACCAACGCCCGCCACTTCGCAGCATTGCAGCACGTACTGCAGGCGCTGCAAGACATAAAGAATGGCATGGACAACAACCTCCCCGGCGACCTCCTCTCCCCCGACATCCGCCGCTGCCTCCACTTCCTCGGCGAGATCACCGGCGTGGTCACTACAGAAGATAAACTCGATTACATATTCTCGAAGTTCTGTATAGGTAAATAATAATTGATGGAAGGCACTATGAAACCGTTGGTTAAACTAACAGATATAGCCTCAGATCTCCCTGTTCTGATCGAAATAGCGAAAGCAGAATACAAATATCAGACCGAGCTAACAAAACACCTTGATGATATACAAGGCGAGCTATCTTACACCAATCTTCTTGAGATAATCCTCTGGAAAGTCAACCGTTTCCCCTCGGTCGATGAACAAACACTGAATAAACTCAATGAGCTTCGGGAGAACTATTCGACAGAAAGAGCAAAAGGTGTTTTGGTCGCTTTTATGAACTGTAAGGGAATAGACCTACCGGTCGCATCTACGATTCTTCGATTTACTGACCCGAATAGATTCCAGATTCTTGACCAACGTGTATTTCGATTAATCTATGAAGAAGCAGAACTAAAGATCCCATTCAGCATACAAAAGAAGGTTGATCTCTACTTTGATTATCTGCAGAAACTCCACCATACATGCGATACTTTCTCCATTAATTTCGAAACGGCTGACAGGGTACTCTATCAAATCGACAAGATCAAAAACAAGCACATCTCTATAAAATACTAATACACTATACTTCACTTTTTCGACCATATTGTTAAACTTTATTTAAGCAAAACTCAATTTTATTAAAATTTACCTTACCTTTGTTGCATCAACATGCAAAAGAATTTACCACATCATTGTCCCAGTTGCTCAGCGCTGCTACACGTAAAGAGCCTTGCCTGCAGCAACTGCCTCACCGAGGTCAGCGGTGCTTTCAGCATGCCCCTGCTGGCCAGCCTCACCCGCGAAGAGCAGGATTTTATTGTGGCCTTCGTTAAGTGCAGCGGCAGCCTCAAAGACATGGCGCAGCAACTCAGCCTCAGCTACCCCACCGTGCGCAACCTCCTCGATGACATCATCGACAAGATAAAAACCACCGAGAACACTCTTAAAGCCGACAAACGATGAAAAAATGGCTCTTTACCCCTTTCCAATTTGTTGCCGGTAGCAAGGCGCTCCTCATAGGCGTGGCTGTTATGGCAGCAACCGCCATTATGGGCTATTATAGCGAAACCCATTTCGATGGCGTGCTCGATACCCACACCGGTGCCGTCACCCCCATCGGGTACTACTTTATAGAACAACTGGTCAACTGGGCATGCCTCACCCTGCTGTTCTTCACTGCTGGCAAGCTGTTCTCCCGTTCTTCCATACGGTTTGTGGACGTTGCCGGCACAATGGCTCTGTCGCGCTGGCCCGGCTACATAGCTGCCATCGCGGGCTTCGGGCTGGATGTGCCTGTCACCAACATTCCGGAGCGCATCCTGCAATGCCTCACCGCGCCCATGATCGCCTGCCTGCTCGTAACCATGGCATGCACCATACTCATGGTAGCACTCTACTACAATGCCTGGCGCATCTCGTGCAATATGAAAGACGGAAAAGGCGTTGGCATATTCATTGTCACCCTCATCCTTGCCGAGGTGGCCTCCAAACTTTTACTCATGCAAGTCTATAAATAAACCAACATAACTATATGAAGAAACACATCCTCTCGGCCCTGCTCCTGCTTTTGGCCTCCGCAAACCTCAACGCCCAGTCGCGCAGCGAAGTGGACCAGGCGCTCAACAAGTTCCAGAGCCAGTACAACAACAAACAGTACTCCGACATCTACAAGAACTTCTCCGACCGCATCACCAAGCAGATCAACGAAGACATGATCAAAAAGACCATGGCGCAGCAGTTCGATCAGTTTGGCGACCTCAAGTCCTACAGCCACGTTAAGGAAGAAGGTCAGTTCAGCTACTACAAAGTAGTGTTCACCAAAACCACCCAAACGTTGGTAATGTCGCTCGACGATGCTAAAAAGATCGAGGTCTTCCGCTTTGTGCCCTACACACCCGACGGCGCACCCCGCATCCAGTCGAACTTTGTGTACGAGTCGCCCAACGGCAAAATATACGGCAGCCTCGAAATGCCCGATGCCAAACAACCCATGCCCGTGGTGCTTATCATTGCTGGCTCGGGCCCTACCGACCGCAACTGCAACCAACAGGGCATGCAGACCAATGCCTTCCGAATGATAGCCGACTCGCTGCGCAAAGCGGGTATTGCCTCGGTGCGCTACGACAAGCGCGGTGTGGGCGAAAGTGCCGGCGCACTACAGGACGAGTCTAAACTTGTCTTCGACGACATGATCAGGGACGCTGCAGGCTTCATCAAAATGCTCAAGACCGACAAACGCTTCTCTCACGTCATTGTTATGGGGCACAGCGAGGGCTCTCTTGTAGGCATGATAGCTGCAGCGCGTGAAAACGCTGCCGCCTACGTATCTGTCGCCGGGATAGGCGAACGGGCCGATGCCGTCATCGTGCGCCAGATAGCCGCTCAGTCCGAAGAATTGTCGCTCAAAGCAGCCTTTATGCTCGATAGCATGCAGAAAGGCAACACCGTTAAAAACGTAGATCCCGCCCTTCAATCTTTGTTCCGCCCTTCGGTTCAGCCATACATGCAATCATGGATCAAGTATAACCCGCAGGACGAGATCAAGAAACTCAGCTGTCCCGTACTCATCCTTCAGGGCTCAACCGATCTTCAGGTAGCTGTAGACGAAGCAGAAATGCTGAAAGCAGCCTACCCCAAGGCCACACTCAAAATTGTGGACGGCGTGAACCACGTGCTGAAAGCCGCACCTGCCGACCGTGCTGAGAACATTGCCACCTACAACAAGACCGATCTGCCGGTGAGCAAAGAAGTAACCGCTGCGCTGGTAGCTTTCGTAAACTCCGTCAGCGCTGCTAGGTAAGCAAAACACTCATTCAACCCTTCTCTGAACGCCCCGCCAACCGAGGGGGCGTTTTTGTTCCATCCGGTTGCCCCCGCGCTTCACAATTACTCCCATCCACGCCGTTTTTCTGTTGTCACCCAAATAATACATAAGCTACTGGCAATCAATATAAAAACTACTCACTGCTGGGTGATCAGCTTCTTAAAAACTCCCAAAAAACTCCCATTTTTCTCCCGCCTGCCGCAGGCTCATTACTTCCCGATTTCTGCGCTGCCACGTCCCACCTGAGCAGTACAGCTTTTGCATTATCGGGGTCTGAGACATCTTTTTCACCTCACACTACGTCAAGTTACAACCGCACCCGAAACCCGGCAAAAAGAAATTCTATGATAGTGCGTTTTCTGTGGTAAGACAGCACGAAAAAACGACTATCACAAATACACACTCAGTCAACCCGCTGCAAAATGACGTTGGTCAACCAAAATCAGTTCAACTTAAACTAACTTAGACGTCAACTCGGAAACATTGGTAGCAACCGAACAAAAAATAGTGGCACGGGTCATAGCCGCCGGCAAGGAATACCAGGCCGGCGACACCCTCATTACCGCGCTGCACCCCGGCAGCATGGACCTGCGCTCGGGCGAGCTCACCCTCATTATCGGGCCATCAGGCTCGGGTAAGACCACGTTACTCTCGCTACTGGGTTGTGTCATCTACCCCAGTTATGGCGAGGTGTGGATAGACGGTATCAAGGCAAATGAACTCAACGAAAAAGAACTGGCCCGCATCCGCCTCAGGAAGATCGGTTTCGTCTTTCAGAAGTTCAATCTCATTGCTCCGCTCTCCGCGCTCGAAAACGTCATGATGCCACTCACGCTTCAGGGCATCAGCGAAAAAGAAGCAAGGACACGCGCCATAGCCGCGCTGGACAAAGTGGGCATGAAAGAGCGGATGAACAACCTCAGCAACGACCTCAGCGGTGGCCAGCAGCAAAGGGTGGCCATTGCCCGTGCACTGGTCACCAACCCCGAAATGCTGCTGTGCGATGAGCCTACTGCCTCGCTCGACATAAAAAGTGCCGGTATAGTGATGAATGAATTGCGGAATCTGGCCACATCAGGCAAGGCTGTCGCTGTTGTCACCCACGACTCGCGCCTCACCCCCTTTGCCGACCGCATCGTTTATGTCATCAACGGCGCCGTTAGCGATAAACCCATGGATGAAGACACAGTGCAAAAACAATAAAAATGAAGAGATACCTTTTTATCATAACGGCTTCGGCAATATTTGCAAGTGCCTGTGGCAACAATTCGGCACCCGACAAACAACCGGCGCCGAACGGGCAGCAGAAAAGCAAGGTCTCCTATGTGGTTGGCGTTGGTAAAATAGAACCCGAGAACGACATCGTTCCCCTCGCCTCGCCCGTTGGCGGCATTGTGCAACGCATTCTTAAAAACGAAAATGATACCGTGTTGCCGGGAATGCCGGTTCTGGAACTGGACCACCGCATAGAAGATGAAAAGATAATACAACTCAACCGCGGCCTAAACAGCTATGTCTGGCAGATAAAGGCCGATGAAGCAAGCATAGAAGACTACGACGCGAAGTACAAAAGTGCCTTGGTAAGCCTGCAACGCTACCAGCGGCTGTATGACAAGGGTGCCGAAACAAAGCAGGTGCTCGAAGACGCGCAGACCACCGCCACCAGCTACCTGCTGAATATGAAGAAGATGCAGGCCGTGGTGGCATCAGAAAAAAACAAGCTGGAACAGATGAAGGCCGAGCTACGTTCGGCGGAACTGGAACGCGACCAGCGCATCATCAGGTCGCCCGTGCGGGGCAAGATCCTCGAGATCAGTACACTCATAGGCAGCGCGGTAAGCAATCGGGAGGCACTTGCGCAGATAAGCCCTGCGGGCCGCACCACCGCCACCTGCGAGGTAGACGAGATGTATGCCGGCCGTGTGGCTGTGGGTCAGAAAGCATGGATACGCAATGTGGGCGAGACCGACACCCTTTCTACCGGCACAGTATATGCAGCACAGTCCTTCCTCAGGAAAAAGTCGCTGTTCACAGACCAGACCGGCGAGCGCGAAGACCGCCGCGTTCGCGAGGTGAGGATCATGCTGGACCAACCCGAAAAACTATTGCTGAATGCCCGGGTGGAATGTGTCATAGATATCTCGAACCAAAACTGATACCCATGCTCAAGATCGCCTGGAAATTTATAAAGTTCGACAAAGCAAAGAGCATCGGGGTCATTGTGGGCATCCTCATCAGCACCTTCCTTATTGGTCAGCAGCTGGGCGTGTTCTTCTTCCTGTCATCGCTAATGGGCGCACTCGCCATCGAGGTGAATGCCGATGTATGGGTAGTGGACAGCAAGACCAACGACGTGAACCGCCTGGGCCGCATGGACATACGTGTGCTGCGGGCAGTTCAGGGCATACCGGGTGTCTATCAGGCTAACCCTGTGCTCATATCGGGCGCTTCCTGCAATTTCAGCAACGGCACCAGCGGGGCCATCACCCTCATCGGTGTCGATGCCGACAAGGTTCATGACGTGCTGCGCCCGCAACGCATATCGGCCGGCTCTGCACCCGACCTCCTTATGGATGGCGCCATCAGCGCCGAATACTTCGACAAAAAGAACCTGGGCGAGAACATCAATGTGGGCACCGAACTGGAAATAAACGGCAAGCGCGCCTTCTTCGCGCTGCAGACCAAGGGCTTCCGCGGCTTCGGCAGCAGTTTTTCCGTCACCACCATAGAGCGTGCCCGGTATTTCTCCAACCAATCGCCCAATACCATCAGCGCCATTCTGGTGAAAGTGCCGCCCGGCACCGACCCCGGCACCGTGGCGGCCGCCATCAACAATACCCTCACAGGCGTGCGTGCCTGGCGGGCAAACGACCTCGCGGCTTCGTCTATCAGAAAGATCCTCTCCAGCAGCGGCATCGCGCTCAGCACCGGCACGCTCATCGTCTTCGCCCTTATTGCCGGCTTCTTCATCATAGGGCTTACCATGTATTCATCCGCCCTCGACAGGCTGAAGGACTACGGAACCCTCAAGGCCATAGGTGCCGGCAACGGCTACATCAGCAGGCTCATACTCACACAGGCCACGCTGTTCTCTGTAGTAGGCTTTGTGCTGGGCATGTTGTTGCTCGAAGGGTTCAGGCGGGGCGTCAGCAACTCAGGTTTGTTATTCTCTTTCTCGCCCACCATGCTGCTGGCCATGTTCGGCACCATCAGCCTCATTTCACTGGGTGGCGCCTCCTTCGCCCTCGGCCGCATACGCAAAATAGAACCCGCGGCTGTATTTAGGTAATAGGAGACTGTATGAAAAGTTGATTACCAATTTGCAATTGGTTGTACCTATGGCAAACTGGGTTCCTTTTAGAATTTAAATTGAGCCCCATTTGCCGCAAGTCTTTTTGCCGTGTGTCTAAAATTCTTTCGAGTGTTTTCTACCCGCCTAACGAAGGAACAACTTGTTGTCCGTCTCAGCCGGGTCTCTGCCTTTCGCAGGACCCGGCGACAACGGATAGATGTAGTTGTTGACTGCTCCCCTGCCATTACTCGAAATGGGCTAAACTGAGGTGACATACCGCCGGGTCCCTCCTACACACATGGCTACGCATAGGAGACCCGGCTG
>JACSRV010000127.1 GCA_014879545.1 Chitinophagaceae bacterium
CCAAGAACCCCGGAAATCCGGGGTTTTTTATTTATATATCATTTGTATCAGAGGCGCTCATTATTTCCCAGGCGCTTTAGCATTTTGGCATGCGCCAACAATGCACTTCTTACGGAAGGCATCACCTGATAAGGGATGTTATGTTCTTTGGCCACATCTGCAACGATCTTTGCAATCTTTGGATAGTGAATATGGCAAATGTGCGGAAACAAATGGTGCTCTATCTGGAAGTTCAAACCACCGATGAACCAGCTTACCAGCTTATTGTTGGGCGCAAAGTCAGCCGTATTCATTATCTGGTGAACCGCCCAGTTATTTTCCATCCTTCTCGTATCGTCAGGACGGGCAAAATCAGAGGTCTCAACAACATGTGCCGGCTGAAAGATACATGCCAGCGAAAAGCCCGCCACTACATGCATAGCGAGGAAACCGCCCAAAACATGATACCAGGCAAATCCGGAGAAAAGTATCGGGAGCACGATAATGTACGCTACATACAATACCTTCAACAGGCTCAATTCAAGGATAGCCTTTTTGAACGTGAGCTTTTCTTTCACCAATAGACCCTGCTTGTTGTACAACGAGATCTTGATGTAATCTTTGGCGGTAACCCAATAGATATTCATCAGGCAGTAGAGCCCCCAGGCATAAATGTGCTGATACTTGTGAAATCCCTTCAGTGGCTTCTCAGGCGTCATTCGAAGTGCAACACCTGTCTCAATATCTTCATCCAGCCCACCTATGTTCGTATAAGTGTGGTGCAGAACATTGTGCTGAATACGCCAGTTGGGAGCATACCCACCAATAAAATTCAGCAGATTGCCCAAAAACATATTCAGCCCCTTATTGTCCGAATAAGCTCCGTGATTGGAGTCGTGCATGATACTGGTGCCTATCCCCACTATCCCTGCCCCCATTAACAGCCACAGACCATAATACAGCCCCAGACTGAATTTTACCAAACCAGTGACTATCAACACATACGGCACCACATACATCGCCAACATTGCTGCTGTCTTTATGTACATTGCACTGTTGGAATAATGGCTGATGTTATTGGAGGAAAAATACTCGTTTACTCTGCTTTTCAACGTATCGTAGAAACTGTCGTTTCCTTTGGGGGCAAATTTTACTAATTGCTTCTTTACTACTTCGCTCACTTAAAAAATTTTAGCGAATATAACAAATAATATTCGTTTTTACAACAATAAATACAAACGTCTATTAAATACATATCCCCCATGCAAAGGAGCTTGCATGGGGGATAGGTATATATTTTTGCTTGCGTGCTACCTTAGAGTTTCGTCCAGCCACTTAAAAAACTCGCGCTGCCATGCGATACCATTCTGAGGATGTAGCACCCAGTGATTCTCGTTGGGCAAATAGAGTAATTTCGACTTTATGTTGTGAAGTCTTGCCGCCTGAAATGCTTCCAGTCCCTGCTCAATAGGCACCCGGAAGTCCAGACCACCCTGTATGATCATGATTGGGGCCGTCCATTTGTTCACAAAATTGCTCGGATTAAATTTGTCGTAGCTGGCCGGGACAGGCTGCTTCCAATATGGTCCGCCTATGTCCCAATTCGCAAACCACAGCTCTTCAGTGGTACCGTACCAGCTTTTCAGATCGAACAGGCCGTCATGGGCAATAAAAGACTTGAAACGGTTGTTGTGAATACCTGCCAGCATAAACACGCTGTAGCCTCCATAACTCGCGCCTACACAACCTAAACGGTTCTTGTCCACATAAGGCGCCTTGCTCACCTCATCGATTGCCGTCAGGTAATCCTGCATCGGCAGTCCTCCCCAATCCTTGCTGATCGCTTCATTCCACTGCACGCCCCAGCCCGGCATACCACGGCGGTTGGGCGCAACAATAATGTAACCCTGCGCAGCCATCAGCTGGAAGTTCCAACGGATACTGTAGAACTGCGAAAGCGGTGACTGAGGTCCACCCTGACAATACAGAAGAGTGGGATATTTTTTCTTCGGATCAAAGTCAGGCGGATAGATCACCCATGCCCTCAGTGTAGCACCGTCGGGCGTAGGTATTGATTTAAGCTCCGTTTTGCTCATCTCTATGTCCTTGTACATATTGTCGTTCTCAGAGGTAAGCTGGCGCATATCGCCATACTTCGGCTTCACGGCATACAACTCTGACGCGTGGTTCATATCGCAGCGCGATACAATTATCTCGCCTCCTGCCTGACCCACAATACCATTGATATCCCATTTGCCCTTGGTAATGTTGCTAACCTCTATCTTGTCTCTGTCGCTGCGTGGAACAGCCACGTCAAAAAGCTGCACAGTACCCTCAAATGGCGCATTGAAATAGATGCGGTCTCCGGTAGTATTCCAGATGAAACTCTCGGCAGTACCGTCCCACTTCGAGGTCAGATTGATCTTCTTTCGAGTGCCCACGTCCATCATCACCACATCGTTCTTGTCCGCCTCATAACCATCGCGCGACATGCTGAGCCACGCTATTCTGCGGCCATCGCTGCTGAACGAAGGATTGGTGTCGTATCCGGCCATACCTTCTGTCCAGTTGGCCGACTTGCCGGTAGCAACGGGGTAGAAGTAAAGATCTGTATTTGTGCTGATGGCATACTCCTTGCCAAACTTCTTCTTGCACACATAAACAAAACCCTTGCTGTCGGGCGACCACACCAAGTCTTCTGCTCCGCCAAAAGGCTTCTGTGGACAATCGTGCGGCTCGTCCTCCATTATATCTTTAACAGTTCCCTCTTTAAGGTCGGCTATAAAGATGTGGGAGAACTTCCCGTCTTCCCATGTATCCCAGTGGCGATAGTTAAGGTCGGTGTACACTTTTGCAGTAGTGTTCGGCAGGTCCGCGTAAATGTCCGTGCCGTTCATCGGCTTGATCAAAACATCTTTCGAGAAAGCTACGTACTTGCCATTCGGAGCAACCCATACATTCTCAGCACCCTGCGCGCCATTGAATATCTCCTTCCAGGTGTTTCCGCTATCCACACTCTGGTACACAGCATTATCAGAAAACGAATACCAGGCATTTTCATACCTCTGGCAAATTGTACGGCCCTCTGTGGTAAACTCCTTACGGCTGCCATCCTCCAGATTCAAACGGTATTGGTGTACGGTACTTTTTTCTGTGCGCCAGTCCACCGTCTTCGATGTGTAATAAACATACTTTCCGTTGCGGCTCACTTCGTTGCCGCTTACACGGTGCAGACTCCAGAGTGTCTCGGGCGTCATACGTTTCATTTGTGCGTTCGCTACTGCAGTACACACCATGAGAAGTAATACAGATATCCGTTTCATATTATTTCTGAATTATCGGTTTTTAGTTGACTTGTTGTCCTTGCCGCCATCTGTCTTTCCTGCAGCCTTAGGCTTTTGTTCAAATTCAAGGGTATGGTCCCAGCCTGCTTTCAGCACCAGTGGCTGTGGACCGGGAAATACTATTTCCGGCTGTTTTCTACCCAACAGGTCGCCGGTGCTCCATTTGCCATTCCCATCTTTGTCGGCAATGATCCTGAAGGTATACGTTGCGGGCTTCAATCGTTTGAACACAACCACTGAATCGGTGATACGCTCCTGATACACCGTATCCGCTCCTGCGGTCATCATCAGAATATGATCAAATCCATCCTTCTGCCCCTTTGCGGAATAACGCCCGGGAATCTCCAGCTTTATCTTTCCATAATCATCCCGATCCATGGTTCTGAATCGGTAGCGGGCACCCTTGATGGCCTTCCCCGCAGTGTCGGTCACAAAGGCACTGTCGGCTATTAATTCGTAAACCGCATTACCAGCTAGTTCTGCTATAACGTTGACACGCGTATTTCTATTCACGTCCTGCCTCACTTTAAACGGCACCGGCACCCATACACCTCCGCTATCGCGGCTCAGGTGCACGCCACCGTCATGTAATACCACCGGCACGTTGAACACAAACCGGAACGAATCCGTTACATCAAACGTCCTTTTGCCAATGTCCGCCGAATCAACATTAAGCGAATAAAAAAAGCCGGTATCCCTCGACATACGCTGCTTGGTGCGCATACCCTTTTTGCCAGACGCTGCGGTATCTGCAACGGCATTAGCGCTGTCTGCCACTTCCGGGAAAAGCCTCAGCACAGGTGCCGCAATTGAAGTATCACCTGCACGAACAATATCATCGTTAAAGGCAACCATTTCAACACCTCCGTCATACATCATGTTGTTGTTATCATCTCTTATTGCATACAACCTGAAATCCCGTCCCGGCAATCCCGTAAACCTGAACTTCCCGCTTCTGTCTGGTTTTACGGCATACATGGGCTTCTTCCGTATGATGGCAGTATCATTTTCTGTTGACTTGTACAACACAACCAGCATACCCGACGTGTCAGGAATTCCTGTCGCTGCGTTAAGCACACTTCCTTCTAACGACAAAGAATCGAAATACCCTCCGGTACTGAATGTATAAGTATACTTAGTGAAGGGATTACCCTCGTGAAGGTCACGCACCGCGCTCCCGAAACTGACCCTGTAAGTGGTGTTTTCTTCCAGCAAGGTGTCGGCAATAGTCACCACTACGTGTTTATTAGTAGCTACCGCTGTGGGCGCAAACTGCAGTATAGGTGAAATGGTTATCTCTTTAGACGGTTCTGCCAAAGTGATGTACTCATCAAAGTACAACTCCAGTCTCTTTACACGGGTATTCAACAAAGAATCGGCAGGCGACAGTCGCACCAATTTAGGTGGAGTGATATCCTTTTTGCCTCCGGTGGGTGCCGAGATGTTGGCACAACCCGCAAGCAGGCCGAACAACAACACCATTATAGCAATTTGACCACCTCTCATCAGAGCGCCAAAAATACACTATTCCCTGTCAGTAAACAGCAATGGCCAATAAAAATGAGCACTATCGGCCCCCCTGAGAACGCCCCGGCGCAGGAGTGGACTCCCTTTGCGGAACCGACTCTCTTGGTTGCGGTGGCCTCGCCGGCGGCCTTGCAGGCTGGCGCGGTGTTGCGGACGGTTTTGAAGGTGCTGCAGGTGCTTGTCTCGGCTTGGGTTCCGGAGTAACGTCCTGCTTCACATGGCGCGACACATCCCATTCATAAGGATTATCAGTCCGCTTCGTCTGCTTTTGTGGCTCGGCCACCTGATTGATGTTAGTACCCGGTGTCACAGCATTCGCTTTCTTCTCCTCATTTATCTTAACCCTGAAAGGTGCCAGACTCCCTGAACCTGCCCCCACTTCCATGGGCGCGCGCAATGGTTTGGGCGCAACAGAAAACTCAGCCGGAGCAGTTTCCCTGGGATTCACACGTGCCATCTGCCTGATCTCCGCAGGGCGGAACATCCGCACCTCGTCATTATGAATGCGTGTCACCTGATTCTTTGAATTACGGACTTTAAATACCTGCACCGGATTGCCCGTCACCTGACGCACCTGTGCTGCATGGGGTCCTGTATGGTACACCACGCCGCCATGCTCAAAAGTATTTCCTATGATGCGGGTGTTCTTGATGTTCTTTTTATTGTCGCGCGGACCGCTCCAGTATGCATAGTAATGGTCGCTGTAGATGTAGCGCGGTGGTATGAACACCCACCAGTCTCCCGGACACCTGTAGGACGTGAGTGACATGCCATCTTTATAGTCGGGACCCAAGGGCGCCCAGCCATAAAACGTCTCGCCCACTCTCCAGCTGACCCACGCGGGCCCCCAATAGTTGCCCGGTATCCACAACCAACCATAATAGGCGTCGTACGTCCACCGGCCGTAATGGAAACAGGCCCACCCCCACGGATATTCCGATACCCAGGTATTACCAAATTCCGTCATCACCCAATGTCCGTTGGTATAGTACGGCCGGAAAGAGGCATCCTCAGCTGGCGACCATACATATCCGTACTCCGGGTCCTGTATCCACTGCCCGTAAGGTGCCAACCCCTGATAAAAATCGTCATAAGACAGGTAGTCATCATCATACTGAGCCCTGCAAGCCACCGATGGCAAGGCAAGTATCAACAGAATAAATAGAAATTTCTTATAACCGTCGACTACCGACACAAAACGAGATTCCCGCGAGCGCATAATAACAGGCATGTAGTAAGTGATGCTGCCGGTTGCAGGCAGCTTGTAAACGCGGTAAAGATAACGCTAATACATGTAAGTATAGGGCGTATTATGTTGAAAAAAAGAGGAAAGTGCACCTCCTAATTCTTGAAATTATCACATCAGGCTGTTATCTTTGCCACACTTAAATTAATAACAATGCCAAAAAAAGTCAAAGCGACGGGTAAGCAGAAGTCAATGTTTTGGATGCATAGCGTAGTTTTTACCATAGCAACTATCCTTTCCTTCATGTTTTATGATAAAGGTGTGAAAGGTTGGGCATATCCTTGGCATGCATGGACAGTTGCCGCATGGGGTCTTTGTTTACTCGGTCATGCGTGCATCGTTTTCGCTAGCATCGAAGATCCGGGCTACGACACTTACCGTCAGCAGCAAGGCAAACAATAGTACGTTTCCAACGATATTTTACAGCGTTGGGATCCTAGAGGTATGGTAACACGTTCACTCCTGTGACGTTTGCTGCACTAGGGACTTTTTTCCTGCGGATCCCAAAACAATAATATTTACAAGTCCCCGAATCTTCGGGGACATTTTTTTCATATTTTATTTCAACGTTTATGAAATCTTATGAAAAATACTGTAAATTGTGAGTAATTAACTTTCGGCAATATTTTTTTAACTACTAAAATTATAAGTAAATGGACACTTCAAAAATGATCAAAGCATACTGCCTCAAGACCAAGGAAAAGAATGTTCCTATGCAGGACGCGGTTATCACACGCACAGCACGCGGTGGTTATATGGCTGCAGGCAACGATGGTAAAGGCAATAAAATGGCCGCTATCCTCAACGAGGCAAAAGCGCTTCAGGCCATTAAAGACGGAGTGGCTAAGAAAGGATTCTAGGTCACTGACATAAACATTCATCACGCCCCGGTCTGCATACTTTATGCAGACCGGGGCTCTGTTTTTCTTATCTATTACCTGCACCGCATTTTCACACTTCTCTTGGTGCAGACTTTCTTATTTTTGAGCAAATACTATCCCGATAATATGCGCACACTGCTTGTCACCTTGCTGTTAATACCTGCTTTCTCCGCGTTGCTGGCACAATCGGCTGCCGACAGTGTGGTGGCATGGAATAAATGGTGTGCCAAAAAAGATACCCTTCTGCTTTTCTATGGAGCCAACAATACTATTCAGGTCTACTGCAAAGGAATGAAGCCCAGTGAATTCAAACTTAAATCACTCGACAAGAACCTACGCATAGGCTCACCGGAAGTATCAGGCGATACTGTTTCCGTTCTGGCCATGCCCTACAAAGGAAAAGACCCCATGCTGAAACTGGCCGTACTCAACAGCAAGACATCAAAGGTGTTGCGCACGCTCACCTTCACTGCCGACAGCATACCAAAGCCGACCGCCAGACTGGGTAGCATCAATAATCCCGAATCGTTCAAGAAAACAATACTCAGCCAATCAAAACTCAGGGTCTATTTCCCGAATTCACTGTACAGTTACCCCTATACAGTAAAACAATACGTATTCAAAACACATAACCCCAAAGGCCCGGTGTCCATTCCCGTCAACTCATTCTTCCTGAATACACCCGTATTAAGAGAGATCGCCGAAACACCTGACGGAAACACCATCGAATTCACAGAGATACAGGCAACATGCCCCGAGTGCGCTACGCGTACGCTCGACGACCTGCGTATAAAAATAAAGGTGGGGTCGTTAGACTCCACCCATATTATTCGCGTTCCCGCTAAATAGCGCAGCAACCACTATTTCTTTTTGAACAAACCCTTCAGTCCTTCTTTTGCTTTCTCAGCTGCGTCTTTAACCGCTTCTTCAGGTTTCTTGTTGCTTTCGCCTGTCAGTTGTTTCTTTATTTCCTCCTTGGTCTCGGTAACCACCTGCTGCTTTATCGCCTTCACCGTGTCCTTCACTACTGTCTTAACACTGTCCACCTTTTTCTCTATTGTCTTCTTGATCTCCTCCTTAATGTTGTTGACAGCATTACCTGCCACATTCTTCAGATCGGTCTCTACTTTAGGCTTCGTTGTAGTACCTGTGATGTTCACCGCAAAATTGATCTTGTCGCCCAGTGTTATCGGTATTCCTTTGCTGGCGGCCTGGCTCACCAGGTTGTTTACCATTGTGTTACCCGCACTACCCAGCAACGCTCTCGGCACCACTACGTTGGCACCATACTTCAGCGTCTGGTCAAAGCCGTGACTACCTGCTATCTCAGCCTCAATATCGTTGCCCAACTTCATCTTGTAAGGCTCTACAGTTACTCTTCCGTCCTTGAACGAGAAGAACAGTTTCATATCCTTCAGAGTGATGGTGCGGAACTGTGTCAATTTCAGTTTCTCAGCCAACTGCTCTGTAACCGGGAAGCCACTCAGCAATCCGCCTAACAACATCAGATCACCTTTACCGCTCAGTGTATTCATTACCGGGCTCATGTCAGGTCCCAGTTTACCATTCACAGTCAGATTGGTGTTCACCTTGCCCGACATATACTTTGCAGCAGGCATCATCTTCTGCACTGTCTCAAAACTGTTGAACGTCTTCTGTATGTCCACACTCTGCACACTATAGCTGAATGCAATGTCCGGATTCTTCTTGTCGACCTTGGTCGAGTACGAGCCGCTCATTTTCAACGTTCCGTCAAAACCCTTGCCTACAATGTCATTCAACATCACGGTCTCGTTACGTATCGCCATGCCACCGCTCACATTTGTCAGTACTATGTTATCGTACTTCAACGTACCTACCGTCACTTTCAACTCTACATCCAGATTGTTTGGCACCACAAATGGCTCCGTAGCAGGCGCTGCAGCCGGTGTTGCAGTGGTGGTTGGCGTCGTGCCCATGAACTTGTTCACATCAACCTGATCTGCCACAAAACTCAGTGTACCCGATAAGGCCTGATTGCTCATATAGTACCCCAGAAGATTATCTACACTTCCGCTACCGCTGAAATTGGTTTTAAGGTATTGACCACGCAGATCAGCAACAGTAACGTTCTTCGGATTGAAGGTTAGCAACAGACTGTTGATCGCCACGCCTTCGGGATAGTCTTTTGATGAGTAAGAAAGGTTCTTGATACCTATTGTACCCGCAGCGTCTATCTTGTCAAACTGCTTCTTCTGTGCCCGGGCCATAGAGCCTTTCACCGATACGTCTGCACTCACCTCCCCGGCCATCTTGGTGCCGGCCTCCAGCGATACGAACTGGCTCATCCTCGACAGGTCCACATGCCCTTTTGCCGCAGCATCTATCCACTGATCGGTCATCGGGTTGCGCAACAACATTCTCAGATCAAAAGGCTCTGCTCCCAACTCCACATGGCACTTCTCCAGGTTCACTACCGTATGGTCCGTTATACCATCAGGGTTCACCACCTTCAGCTTCACTTGAATGTTAGACACTTTTTGCGGCAATGCCGGATATTGGAATGATCCGTTGTCAATGTCCAGGTTCAACATGTAAGACGGCATCTGTGTAGCATTATACTTCCCTTTTACAAAACCACTCAGGGCCAGCTTACCTGTCGTTTTAATGTCTTTAAAATCGGCAGTGTAGATACCCGGCACCAACGACAGGATGTCTTTAAAGTCGTTTGATGGCGTACCGAATTGAATATCCATTACCATGTTGTTTGTATCCGACATCTGCACAAATCCCTTTGTGTATAGCTTTAAACCGTTCAGTTGGATCTTCTCTGTATTGAAGGAATATTTGCTTGCCTTGTTATCTATCTGCAGATCGAGATCTATCGCTGTCTTAACTTTATTCAGATAAGGTACGCCTCCATAAATGTAGGTAAGCGCATCTGCTGTGGTATTCGTCGAAAGCGTAAATGCGTCACTCGTAAAGTCTCCCGACCCGCTGTGATTCAAGTTACGTATCACTGCCTTCATTTTGCCCTGACGGTCGTCGTACTCTATGTAAGTCCTTTCTATTGAGTACTTCTTCAGCTTCATTGCAAATGGCGCGCTTTCTTCCTTCGGCGCCGTCTCCGGTGTTGGTTTAGTGATATCCCAGTTTGACTTGCCGTTCTCCAGTACTATGGCGTGGATCCTCGCCGTGCTCAAACCCACGTTCAATATCTCATACTTGCCATTTATCGCCTTCATCAGATCTATAGCGAAGACAATATTGTCTGCGGCGATCAGCGTATCATTTTTAAAATCATCATGCCCGATAACCGACACTCCGGATATCCCTACTGAAAGACGTGGAAAACTCCGCAATATGGATATGTCCACATCTTTGAAATCAACAGTAGCGTTCAGATTATCATTGGCAGCCTTTTTCACCATCACCAGTATCTTGTCCTTAAAAAACACAGGTATAGCGATGGCTGTTGCTAGCAATAGCCCTATCAGAATAGCAACACCAATAAAGACGCGCTTTACGATCTTCATAATAAGAGGTTGTTTAGATGGTAAAAATAATACTAATAGCAGGATAAAAACCGACTTAACGAAGAATTATAAATTCCACTTCGCGTTTACCTTATCAATGTCACATCACCCTTATGGCGTTCCTGCGTGCCGGTAAGGCACATACCCTCGAAAAAGTAAAAATAGGTCCCGGGCTCGCAGGGCACTTGCTGCTGGGTACCATCCCAATACTCATCGGGATTGTAACTCATAAACACCACCTGACCCCAGCGATTATAAACCACCAGCTTATAATTCATCAGATTCCCCGGCGAGAACACCCTGAATCCGTCATTCTTCCCATCGCTGTTAGGAGTGAACGCATTGGGATATACAAAGCTGCAGCACGACTGTATGTTCTTATAAGTTATGTTGACCGAGTCAGCACAGCCATATTCAGTTATTGCTTTCACTGTGAATTGACCGGCCCTTGTGAGTCTTGTAAACGGTCTGCCATCTGCAGTTTCCATTACCCTGTCTTCAGGGGTCCATACATATCTGACACCACCACTCGCCTCCAGAAAAAGAGTATCGCCATAACAGATCGTTGCCGGATTCGTCAATACCTGCGGTACCGGCAAAGGATGCACGATCACTTTCACTGTGTCTTTCTGCGATGTACATGCCTTGTACTGCTCAGTGAAATACCACTCCCTTGTTCCCGGTTCACCTGTAGAGATCACAGGCGCCGATGCAAGCACATTGTTGCCGGCATCATACCACGTCACTACCGAAGCCGTGCCATATACCGGCACCTCCAAAACCCGTACCGAGTCGCGCTGGCACACCTCCACCAAGCTGCTAGCTTGCGGCAATACACCACTGTCCACCACAGAGAAATTTGCTGACACAACGCACAACGGACTACTCGACGCAACAATGGTATAATTGCCCACCGGCAGGCTGTCAATGATCTTACCCGTAGTATCCGTGTACGTGGCCACTGTCTTAGTACCTGCAAGTATCGTAACTGTCCTGGGCAAATAACCATAGGCCAGTTCATATTGCATCTTTGCCAGGTATACACAGCGGGTCGGCTCGGTTTCCGTCACCCCCACTGTAGGATAAGGCGTAACATTGATGGTGTAGGCGATAGTTTGCCTGTTGGCTATAGGACAATGATCATTCTTCACATCCAGAAAGAAAGTGTATGCACCGGGCTTCAGCGTATCGGTACCGTTCCAGGTAAACTGGATGATCGGCCTCGGGGTATTGTTGGCCGCTACTGCCAGCACAGCCCCTGCAGGTACATTCCGCTGAGTGATTGTCGTAGTGTCCTTATCCGGATTGTTCACCGAGATGCCGAATGCAACACTTGGTGTTCCCACACAGATGTTGACCACATTTTTTCCTGTTACAGCTCCGCCCACCACATTCACCACCTTCAGTGTTGGCGGGGTTCCTTCACAGTCCGGCGATATAATAAACGTCATCTCCCGTTGGCTGGTACCCACCAACACCCCGTTGCGATACTCATATACCTTGTACACCACCAGCGCACTTTGTGATATGGATGGCGAAAATGTTAGCTGACCATTCAACCCGCTGAACGTGAACCCACCTGCCGAGGTCACGATTGGCACCTCGGCGGTATATGGTGATATGTAGGCTACACCCGGCGATTCGGGGAGTGTATTGGCATTGCCATCCAGTGCCGGAACCAGCTCAAACACCAGCGAGTCCGAAGCAGTGTCTACCGCACCCAGGCCAAACTGCTGATCTTCCAGCATACAGTAGAAGGGTGTGGGGATAGATGTGTATTCTGGCGAAGAGTTAGGTCCCGCAACATTATTAAGGGTGGCTTCAAGGTAGGTTTTTGTTGACCCCGCATTCTGAATGTTGGATATGTTATTGCTCCTACCGGCCAATCCGCCACCGCCTAGTGTCCCCACAAATACAAATCGCCAGTTGGCCGATGCCGCAGGCAGTTCTACCGTGTCGCGGTAAACAAACTTTTTTACTCCCGGCAATGTACCGGACTTGCAGGTAGTGTTGTTCAACTCCTTCGGGCATACCGGCGACACCTCAACCCCTGCGCTGGGTGCTACCACCGGCAGTGAAACCATTTTCCAGAAGGAAGCACCATTATAAATATAGATCTGGGGTGTTGCTGAAGGAAGTGAGGAAGAAACAACAGATGCACAGTCGCCGAAAAGCGTCATGGTCAACACATACTTGTTCTCTGAAATGTGTTTGTAAAGGAGATCACCGGCAAAAATATGGCTCGCGTAGAGGTTCCCTGAACCCACCGCAAACAAAAGAGCTAATAAATAGCGAAAAACCAGTCTACTTAACCTCATAAATTCTAATCAGTTGCAGAAAAACAACTACACAACCTCGCAAAAAGCAAAGTTGCGGCATTTATCTCGGATAGCAAAAAACCTAATGACACATATATGTCAATTTCTACTTACACCCGCGCTACCTCCCGATAAGACGAAAAATCAGGACCGATCCTTTGAAATTCCTGCATACATTTCATTGATATATCCATTGCCGCCCGTCCCGAGAGCGATTATTACCCTATTTTTACAGCCAAATTTTTATCCGGATGGACCTGGAATTCAATAAGAATGAAGACGCGATGAAACTCGCTGTCAGCGAAATGAAACGCCGCCATGGCATTATCAGCCTCGGCGGTGGTAAAAAAGCCATCGAAAAAGCCCGTGAAAAGGGGAAAATGACGCCCCGCGAGCGCATTCAATACCTCATAGACAAAGACAGTACGTTCACTGAGATAGGTGCTTTCACCGGCTACGAAATGTATGCCGAACATGGCGGCTGCCCTGCCGGTGGCACGGTTGCCGGCCTCGGCTATGTGTGTGGCCGCATGTGTGTGATAGTTGCCAATGACAACACTGTTAAAGCAGGTGCATGGTTCCCCATCACCGGCAAGAAGAACCTTCGCATGCAGGAGATCGCAATGGAAAACCACCTGCCGGTCATCTATATTGTAGACAGTGCCGGCGTTTACCTGCCCATGCAAGATGAGATATTCCCCGATAAAGAACACTTCGGTCGCATCTTCCGCAACAACGCCCAGATGAGCGCGCAGGGCATTACCCAGATCGCGGCTGTAATGGGTAGTTGTGTTGCCGGTGGTGCTTACTTGCCCATTATGAGCGATGAGACGCTGATGGTAGAAGGCAATGGATCGATCTTCCTGGCGGGCCCATACCTCGTAAAAGCAGCTATTGGCGAAGACGCCGATCAGCAAGCCTTGGGTGGCGCGAAAATGCACACCGAGGTGAGCGGCATTGCCGACTACAAATTTGAGACAGAAAAAGAATGCCTCGATCAGGTGCGTCGCATCATAGACAAGATGGGCGACCAGCCACGCCGTGGCTATGACCGCGTGAAACCGGCAGCACCCACCAAAGATCCTAATGAGATTTACGGATTGGTCTCAGTACTGAACAACAAACAATACGATGTGGTGGACGTGATCAAGTGCATCGTGGACCGTTCCGAATTCGACCAGTTCAAAGAAGACTATGGCAAGACCATTGTGTGCGGTTACGCCCGCATCGATGGCTGGGCGGTGGGCATTGTTGCCAACCAGCGCAAGATCGTAAAGAGCGGCAAGGGCGAAATGCAAATGGGCGGTGTTATTTATAATGATAGTGCCGACAAGGCTGCGCGCTTTATCATGAACTGCAACCAGAAAAAAATACCATTGGTATTCCTTCAGGATGTTACCGGCTTCATGGTGGGTAGCCGCAGCGAGCAAAGTGGCATCATTAAAGACGGTGCCAAACTGGTGAATGCTGTTGCCAACTCTGTGGTACCCAAGATCACTATCGTCATCGGCAACTCTTATGGTGCCGGCAACTATGCAATGTGCGGCAAGGCATACGACCCGCGCTTCATATACGCATGGCCCAATGCCAAAATAGCCGTGATGGGTGGCGAGCAGGCCGCCAAGACGCTATTGCAGATCCAGGTAGCTTCACTCAAGGCTAAAGGAGAAGTGATTGATCCCGAAAAGGAAAAAGCAATGCTCAACGAGATCATGGCTAAATACGACAGCCAGACATCGGCTTATTATGCAGCTGCCCGTCTTTGGGTCGATGAGATCATCGATCCGGGAGAGACCCGCAAAGTAATTTCAGAAGGTATCAACGCAGCCAACCACGCGCAGGAAGAACGAGAATTCAAGGTGGGTGTGTTTCAGGTATGATCATTGAAGGGGACGGGCGAATCAGCCGCACGTCCCCTTCAAGTACTATCGCGTTAAATAACATTCCGTTGGCGCATTGTTGTTTTCCCCCTCCTTACATTTGACGCATTGTGGAAAAGTAATGAGTGTAATCCCGCTCATTTTCTTGATTTTTGTATTGAACGTTAGCTATGCAGCAGAAAATTAAAGACATTATTCAGGCGTCCATCAGCACCAAACAACGGATTTTGGAGGATGAGGCTCTCATGAATACTATACAGCAGGTCACAGAAGTGATGATAAAGGCATTTGCCAACGGCAACAAAGTGCTGTTTTGCGGCAACGGTGGCAGTGCCGCCGATGCGCAACACCTCGCTGCCGAATTCAGCGGCCGCTTCTATTCCGACCGCGACCCGCTCCCTTCAGAGGCACTTCACTGCAACTCTTCCTACATGACAGCCGTTGCCAACGATTATGGCTACGATGTGGTCTATAGCAGGATAGTGAAGGGAACCGGCCGCCCCGGAGATGTCTTAGTAGGACTCAGCACCTCAGGCAATTCTGTTAATATTATCAAGGCAATGGAGGTTGCCAAAGAAATTGGTATGATTAATGTAGTATTCTCAGGAGAGACGGGTGGAAAGCTCAGATCGATGTGCGACTATTTGATCAATGTACCGAGTACAGATACTCCGAGGATCCAGGAATCCCACATCACTATAGGACACATCATCTGCGAGCTGGTGGAAGCCGGATTATTTAATAAATGAGCATTAAGATGAACCTGACAGAACAGAAACCGGAAGTAAACAAAGATTGGACTTTATTTCTCGACCGCGACGGAGTGATCAATGTTGAATCAGTAGGTTCCTACATTACATCATGGGATGAATTCACTTTTCACGACGGAGCACAAGACGCATTGCGAACCCTGAACAGTATTTTTGGCACTATCGTGGTGGTATCCAATCAGCGCGGTGTTGGCCGTGGCATTATGACCATGGATGCCCTCCGCGAGATCAGCAACAATATGAAGTCGTCGGTTGCAGAACATGGTGGCCGCATAGACAAGGTATATAACTGCATTGCTACCAGCGACGATGACCACAACCGCAAACCCAATACCGGCATGGGGCTCCAAGCACAGGAAGACTTCCCTGCTATCGACTTCAAACGTAGCATCATGGTAGGCAACAGCATCAGCGATATGGAATTCGGCAAGAAACTATCCATGCATACCGTATTCCTCACCACAAAACACGAACCATTTGCATTGCCGCACGATCTTATTGACGAACAGTACGAATCCCTCATAGCATGGGCACGCAGCATGGTGCCCGCCGAAATGGTAGGATAAACAACATAACAAAAGAGCAGGCCGAAAGCCTGCTCTTTTATCATTCCTTAATATCGTATTCTTTGATCTTTCTGTAAAGGGTGCGCTCAGATATACCCAATTCAGCAGCAGCATCACGCCGGCGGCTTTTGTGTTTCTTCAACGCCTTGGTAATATATTCTTTTTCCCTGTCAGCCAGATACAACGTCTCTTCAACATCTTCATGACGCGCGTTAGGCTCCAGCAGTATCGGAGTATTCACCACATTAAATGTATTCGATGACGTGCCATGATCTACATCTTTATATACAGGCACCAGGTTTGCATTTGCCGTCGGGTCTGTAGGTGTATATCCCTGATGGTGGGCTACGTCAAATATCATCTGCTTCAGGTCGTTCATGTCCTTCTTCAGATCGAATATCAGCTTGTACAGAATGTCCCTTTCCGTGTTGAATTCAGAAGCGGACACAGTCGCTGCTCCGCCGGCCGGTGATATAACCGCAAGGCTACGCGACATGGTATTATGCTGTGGCAAAAACCTCGACAATGCATCCGCGGTAATGTGTTTATCCTGCGACAACACAGACACCTGCTCGGCAATATTCTTCAACTCACGCACATTGCCCGGCCACGGATAATTAACCAGCATGTTCAGCGCTGCGCTGTCCAGCTGCACCGATTGCGTCTTATATCGCTCAGCGAAATCGGCTGCAAATTTCCTGAACAACAATGGTATGTCCTCCTTACGATCCCTTAGCGACGGCACCCTTATTGGTACTGTGCTCAACCTGTAGTAAAGATCTTCCCTGAAACGACCACCCTGTGCCGATTCCAGCAACTCCCGGTTGGTAGCAGCTATCACCCGCACATCGGTCTTTTGCACCTTTGATGAACCCACACGAATGAACTCACCTGTCTCCAGCACACGCAGCAGCCGCGCCTGTGTACCCAGCGGCATCTCACCTATCTCATCAAGAAAGATCGTACCACCATTCACTGTTTCAAAATATCCCTTCCTGCTATCAACCGCACCGGTGAACGAGCCTTTCTCGTGACCGAACAATTCACTGTCTATCGTGCCCTCCGGTATCGCACCACAGTTCACCGCGATAAATGAATTATGCTTGCGCTGAGACAATGCATGTATGATCATAGAGAACGCCTCCTTTCCCACACCGCTCTCACCGGCTATCAGTACCGAAAGGTCTGTTGCCGCTACTTGCACCGCTGTGTTCAGGGCATGGTTCAGTGCCGGCGAATTGCCTATGATGCCAAACCTGTTCTTTATGCTCTGTATGTCCATGGTTATACGCTTGTTGTTTGTTTTATTCCGCTATCATATTTCCCAGCAACGTTGCAGATGTCGCGCTGTGTATCTTCACACGCACATAATCTCCTTTCTTCAGGTCGCGCTCGGTCTTGGGGAATACAACCACTTTGTTCTGCGAGTTGCGACCCACCCAATCCATATCGCTGCGCTTGCTTTCTCCTTCTATCAACACCTCAAACGTCTTGCCTATATCGGCCGTATAACTCTCTTTAGATAGATTGTTCTGCAGATTGATGATCTCTGTGAGTCTGCGCTTCTTTACCTCTTCTGGAATATCGTCAGTATAACGGCGTGCGGCCAAAGTACCCGGGCGTTCGCTGTATGAGAACATATACGCCATGTCGAACTTCGACAATGCCATCACCGAAAGCGTGTCCTGATGCTCTTCCTCGGTCTCTGTGCAGAAGCCCGAGATCACGTCGGTGCTCAACCCGCAATCCGGTATGATCTCCCTGATTCGCTTCACCTTTGCAAGATACCACTCACGTGTGTACGTGCGGTTCATCAGTTGCAGGATACGGGTATTCCCGCTCTGCACAGGCAAGTGTATATACTTACAGATGTTCTCGTATTTTGCCATTGTACGCAATACATCATCTGTAATATCCTTTGGGTGAGAGGTGCTGAACCTCACCCGCAACAATGGCGATATCAGCGCCACTTTCTCCATCAGCAGCGCAAAGGTCACCTCTTCTCCGCCGGTAGGCGCAAAATGATAACTATCCACGTTCTGTCCCAGCAGGGTCACCTCGCGGTAGCCGCGCTCAAACAGGTCGCGGCACTCAGCCACAATACTTTCCGCATCACGGCTACGTTCCCTGCCCCTTGTGAACGGGACTACGCAGAACGAACACATATTGTTGCATCCGCGCATGATGCTCACAAAAGCCGTGACTCCATTACTATCCAGGCGCACCGGCGATATGTCGGCATAGGTTTCTTCCCGGCTCAGCAACACGTTCACACTCTTTTGCCCCCCTTCTGCCTCGGCTACAAGCCCGGGCAATGTTCGGTAGGCGTCAGGCCCCACTACTATGTCCACCAGCTTTTCTTCTTCCAGAAACTTAGCCTTCAGGCGTTCGGCCATACAACCCAACACACCTATCAACATTCCCGGCCGGCTATCCTTCACTTTCCTGAAAGCCTGCAGACGATTGCGCACGGTCTGTTCCGCCTTCTCTCTTATAGAGCAGGTATTCAGCAGCACCAGATTCGCCTCTTCAAAATTGCGGGTAGCACCATATCCTTCTTCATGAAGTATGGACGCCACTATCTCACTATCGCTGAAATTCATCTGACAGCCATAGCTCTCAATATAGAATTTTTTTGAAAATGTATTAGGGTCCTCAGCAAACGGCGCGAATGCTTCGCCCTGCCTTGCTTCTTCAACATCCTTCTTATATAACTCAGAATGCACTTTTTGCAGCAAATCTGCCATAATTTCCGATTTTCGGTTAGCGCAAAGGTAAGGCAAATGATCAAAACGAACCGTTAAGGCTATCCGGCACCAATTTCACTTCCTCCAAACCGTCGGAACAAAAAACACCGAATAAAACACAAATATTTTAAACTAATGCAATAATTCTATTTACTGTAAATTCAATGGTGAACGATATGTAAATAGATGAACCGAAAAACAATATTGGCACTGTTTTTGTGCTCTTTGGGCAGCGTTCGGTTTGATGTTTGGGTATTTTTTACCAATACAAATCTAAAAACCATATTTTTGCGCCTCTTTACAATGAAACAACACCTCACGATCCTGTTTACGGCCATCGCTATCATGGCAGCATCTTTGAGCTCTTCAGCTCAGAAGATCAGGTTTGTGGATACCGCCAACTCATGGCAAACAAGCGGAGGCTTTAGTTCCTCTTGTATGTGGGAACGAACAGCACGCGTTGCAAACGACACTGTTCTTTCAGGCACTACTTACAAAAGATTCAAATACTCCATCATCAAGTTCAAGGTTACAACCGCCGGCTGCAATGCCGATGATGGAAAAGGCTACTTCGTAAGGCAAGATGGCAACGGCATGGTTTATTACCGCGCCCCGGCTATCGACGCTTACGAACATGTACTCTATAATTACAACCTTGTTCCCGGAGATACCATCAGTTATTCTTATTCAATGTATCCCGGCGGCTCTGTTGCCGATAGTGTTGTGTCGCTCGACTCCATCCTTATTGGCACCACCTACCACCGCGTCTGGGATTTTGTCAGTGCAACCGGCCGTGGCAACCGCGCCTATTCGGTTATCGAAGGCGTTGGCTGCACCAATCATCCGCTTTACCCTGCATTCGCCGGCTCCTGCAGCGATTTCTACGAAAACCTCAAGTGCTTTTCTCAAAGTGGTCTCGTGAACGACTTTACTATGCGCATGAATTCCTGCGCTACACTGGGGTCAAACTACTATATCAATTGCGACTATATCCCGTTCCCTATCGCTGTCAGCAACACTATCACTACGCAAAACGTGCGTGTCTACCCTAATCCGTCTGTAACCTTGCTCAATATTGATATTGATCCGTTACTCATTACCCGCGCTTCAGTTACGATCACTGACATGACCGGTCATCCGGTTTACACATCTGCTCCAGGTTCGTTAACTCAATCTCCGCAGATCAGTACCGCATCCTGGCCAAACGGCATCTACATCCTGCGTGTAGATCAGGGAAACGGAACAATTTCCCGCGAAACCGTGGTTATCTGCCGCTGATAAGCGTCCCCTTGTCAATTTCTAAAACAATGACAGCTGTTTGTTCTTCAACCGCCTGAAGAGCGTTGTGTTCAGTTCCGACCTGTCTTCATTAAAATTATACTTCCGGCAATACAATTTGAACTGATCCCTTATCAGCTCAGCGTACTTGCCATCGCCCACTATACGGTTGCCCCACCTGCTGTCGCTCACCTGCCCGTCATGGCATTCGCATATCTGATGCCATACTTTGTCGGCACGATCAGGAAACGCTTTGTACAACCAATCTTTAAAGATATCACCAATCGCTCCGTTCAGCCGCACCAAAGTATATCCCGCCCATTTGGCTCCAGCATCACTCGCCGACTTCAACACATCATGCATGTGCATATCATTCAATCCGGGTATCAGCGGTGCATTCATAATACCGGTCGGCACACCTTCCTTCGACAGAGTTTCAACCACTTTCAACCTCGATTTGTACGATGCAGTCCTCGGCTCCATCACCTGCCGCAAACCCTCGTCCAACGAGGTAATGGACGTGAATACCCGCACCAGATTCATACTTGCCAGCTCCTTAATGATATCAAGGTCACGCAGCACCAGTGCATTCTTGGTGATGATACCCACCGGATTGCGATACTCGAGGCATATCTCCAGCAGCGCCCTTGTAATCTTCATTCTCCGCTCGATCGGTTGGTAACAGTCCGTGTTCCCGCTCAGCGATATCGTAGCAGGCTCCCAGCTTTTGTTCTCAAAGAACTTGCGCAGCAATGCCGGCGCGTTCTTTTTCACCACAATACGACTCTCAAAATCTATCCCGGCACTATACCCCCAATACTCATGCGAGTTGCGTGCATAGCAATACACACAACCATGCTCGCAACCCTGGTAGGGATTCGCAGAATACATCATACCCACATCGGGGCTGGTCACTTTGTTCACCAGCGTCTTGCTGTCATCGAGTATGTATTCGGTATGCCTCTTCTCCTCTTCCCATTCGTCTATCGCTTCCGCATGCTCCTGCACATACTCTCCCTTCAGAAAGCGGTTCTTCGGATTGAACTGCGCCCCTCTTCCCTTTTCAAACCGGTCATTTGCCTGTTGATTCACCATATGTTTCTTGTTCTGTGGTTATGAGTAAGTTCACTATTGTCTTTTATCATTGTAGCTCCCAGCTATTCCCCGGCTGACCCTGTACAAATCCTCCAAAATCATCTTCCTCGTCCATGTAGAAATCGGGCTCTGACGGCATAGGTTCGGGGTCTTTCTTCTTTATCACAATTATTCTTGGCGCACCTTCCACCGCATCTTCTTCCAACATGTGTTTGTTTTTCACTTGGCCGTCCTTTACCAGCATATCCCGCACCGATCCGAAACCTATCGCGTCCTTCATCACATGCGGACTGAACAGCTCACTGCCTTTCCGCACTATGTTCTTCTGGTCATAGTGGTCCTTTATCTGGTACACCACCTTCCTCAGCACATCCTTTTTCAGCCGGTTATCAAACAAACTGTACTGCATCACCGTATCCTTCACAAAAGATTGAATGACAACTGTCAGGTTCGTCACCTTATCTGTAAGCAACGTAGCTACTCCCCTGCTCCGCTCAAAATCATGCATCCTTTCTTTTATGTAGCTGCGCATTTCGGTAGCGTCCTGCAGCGGGTCCGCCAGTTTTATGGTAGTCTCCCACTTCGTCTTGTCTCGGTACTTTATAGAGAAATAGACCTCGCGGCAGAACATGCCGCTCTTCACAAGGCGTTGCTCCAGCCGCGTACACAACGATACGATCATCGATTCCAGTTGTTGCGGGTCAGCGCTCTGTCGGCGGCTCATGGTGCGTGTGGCGCTCATCGTCCGGTTCTCCGATCTGCTATACATATCCACCTCAGCAAAATTCAACCGCTTATGCCAATACTCACCCACTACTCCTCCAAATGCTTTTCGCAGTAGTGCCGCTGACGAATGCCTCATTTCCAAAGGTGTGCGAATACCTATCAACTGCAACCTTCGCTCATTGGCAGCCGCTATGCCCGGCAGATCGGTCAGCTTCAGTTTACCCAGTTGTTCGTCTATGTTGTGTTCGTCTATCACCACCAGGCCATCAGGCTTCTGCAGCTCTGTGCCCACTTTGGCCAGAAAAGAATTTGGAGCAATACCTATCGAACACTTCAGGTAATCATATTTCGCGGCTATATCCGCCTTTATGCTCAGGGCCACTTCTCTCAAGTCTTTGTAGACCAACCGGTAAGAATGAAAATTGGCCACGGCCTCGTCAATGCTCTTCGGTATCACATCATCGCAGTACTTTTTCAGTATCTCCATGATGTCCACGTGTATCCTGCGGTACCAGGCAGGGTGTGTCTGCACTGTCAGCATTCCGGGGCATAATTGCATGCATTCCTGCAAACGCATACCCGTCTTAACCCCCATCCTTTTCGCTTCTATCGAGGCCGCAATCACCGCCGCGTTCGGACCATCATATGTAAGTACTCCCAATGGCTTATTCCGCAATTCCGGATGCCGCTGTTGCTCACAACTCGCAAAATAGCTGTTCATGTCAATGTACATGACAAGAGGAGCCTTATTCACCGCCAACGAGTTACTGAAATAGTCCTTACCTGTTTTCACACAGCTAAATTAGCAAAATGTCAACAATATTGACAAACTAACTTGTCAATATTGTTGGATTTTACAGTTTTTCAGGATATTTCTACAAAACAAAACGGGCGGATGCCATCGCACCCGCCCGTCCAAATTCAATACATTACCTGCAATTAGTTCAGCAGATCCATTCTCTTCTTCATATCTGCTGCCTTATCCAGCTTGCTCTGGATCACATAGATCTTGTTCAGCGCCATCAAAGTCGACTTGTACGTCTTCAGATCTTCTCCTTTCAGGCTGCTTTCGTTAGGGCTCAGCGCCGCGAAAGACTTCTCAAAATAAGGACTCGCCTTGCCAAACAGTGCATCTCGCTTACCCTTCAGCTCATCATACTTCTTCATGTCAGCTGCAGATGAACCTGTGATCGCATTGATCTGGTTGTTATAATCTGTTGCCTGGTTAAAGTAAAGCGCACCGAAGTTGTAATTGAAACCGGCATTATCCGGTGCCAGTTTCACTGCGTTCATAAATGCAGCTTCCGACTTTCCATAATACTCAACAGCATTCGCAGGCATTTTTCCGTCCTTAGGGCTGGCCATGCTCAGATAAGTAGTTGCAATGTTGAACTGCAGATCGGCGTTGTTCGGCTCTTTTGCAGCAGCTTCTTCCAGCCTCTTGATCAACTCGTCCATCCTGCCGGCCTTAATGTAGTAGTTCAGCTCATAGTTGCGCAGCGTCACGTCGGTAGGGAACGCTTTCCGACCTTCTTCTATGGTAGCCAGCTCCTGCGCACTGTTCTTTTGTTTTGCGTATGCGTCTATAAGACACTCATAAACCGATGGCATCTTCCTGATCGGATTGCTCTTTACTTTTATCAGCAATGGAATTGCCTCTTCATAGTTTCCGGCATAGTAAGCCGCATTCGCCATAGTCAGGTGAGCATCTGCAGCCACAGTGTCAAACTGCTTCTGAAATGCAGGTGGCAGTTTCTCATAACGCTTACCTCCCGCACCCAGCTCATACACACGCACCACTGTTTTCATCAGCTCCACCGACTCACTGTAGCGTTTGTCGTTGTACGCTTTCACACCATCGTTATAAGACAGGAAACCACCACGCAACAACATATTGTCCACGGTCGACTTCTCGTAGTCAGCCTTCACTTCAGCCAGCTTGATAGTGGTTGCCAGCGCCTCACGATATGGATTAGACGCCTTGTACTTCTCCTGATCCTGCAACATGTAGTATATCTGCGCTTTGGCAAACAGTGCCTTCGGCTTCTCGCGTGTCTCCGGACTGGCCATGGCTTTGTCTATCTCGGTCTTAGCCTCCTCAAAATTCTGATTCTTCATCGCTATGTTAGCCGAAACTACATACTTGTCCTGAGCCATCGCCGGTACGGTCATACCGATTGTTGCGGCGATCAAAACTAATTTTCTCATTTTATCGATTGATTGTGAATGCAAATTGCGTTATTTATTCCAAAGTTTAAAATACTTCACTACTCCGCTGCCGGTGCCGATTCCTCTGCTGCCGGTGCGCTACCCTCTTCGTTACTGTTTGTACCATCAACGGCATTTTCACCTTCCTCGCCATTCTCTTCTTCTTCCTGCTCCCTTATCGCGGCAATAGCGGCTATCTTATCTCCCTCGTCAATGTTTATCAGCTTCACACCCTGTGTTGCCCTGCCCGCCTCGCGTATAGAGGTAACCTTCATCCTTATGGTAACACCACTCTCGCAAGTGATCATAAGATCGTCTTTCTCCTCTACCGACAGCAGACCTACCAGTGCACCGGTTTTCTCTGTGATGTTGATGGTCTTCACGCCCTTGCCTCCGCGATTAGTGATGCGGTAAGAAAGGAGATAGTCTTTTTCATTACCCTCTTCGTCGGTTATGCTCACCAGGTTGCTCGCTTCTTCCTTGCGCTCTTCTTCAGTGGCCTCTACCAGGAATGGCGTACGCTTACCCAATCCGTTCTCAGATACAACCAATATCTGCTTCTTCACATCGCGCTTCGGCAGACAGATCATTCCTATCACTTCATCCTCATCATTCTCCAGTTCTATTCCGAACACACCTATCGCACCACGGCCGGTTGCACGCACTTTGTCATCCCTGAAGCATACCGCACGACCACTCTTTACCGCCATCATGATGTACGATTCATCGTTCAGCGACAATGACACATCCAGTAAGCGGTCTCCTTCTTCAATTGTGATTGCGTTTACACCTGTTGAACGCGGACGACTGAAGTCTTCCAGCCTGGTCTTCTTGATGATACCCTTCTTGGTACACAACACAACACTGTGTTTGGCAACAAACTCTTCATTGTCCAGAGCCGGTACATCTATCACGGTCCTTATCTTATCGTCCGGCGGAATCTGTATCATGTTCTGTATCGCGCGCCCCTTGCCGTTCTTGTCAGCTTCAGGTATCTCATATACTTTCAGCCAGAAACAACGACCCTTCTCTGTAAAGAACATCAAAGTATGGTGGGTCGATGCGATGAAGAGATGTTCTATATAGTCCTCTTCACGTGTCCGGCCTCCCATGGCACCACGACCTCCACGGCGCTGCGCACGGTACTCTGCCGCCGATGTACGCTTGATGTAACCAAGGTGAGAAACTGTGATAACCACATCCTCCTTCTCGATCAGATCTTCTATACGCATCTCATCCGCCATATAGTGGATCTCGCTCTTACGCTCATCACCAAATTTCTTCTGCACATCTGCCAGTTCATCCTTGATGATCTGGAAACGCAGCGCCTCATCACCCAATACTGCTTCCAGGTGCGCTATCAGCTTCATCAGCTCAGCATGCTCTTCGCGTATCTTGTCGCGCTCCATGCCTGTCAAACGCTGCAAACGCAGCTCCAGCACAGCCTTGGCTTGTATCTCGGTCATACCGAAGTTCGACATCAGTCCGTCCTTCGCTATATCAGGCGTCGCAGACGCGCGTATCAACTTGATCACTTCATCCAGATGGTCCAGCGCTATCAGATAACCTTCCAATATGTGCGCACGCTTCTTCGCCTCTTTCAGCTCGAACTGCGTACGACGCACCACCACTTCGTGGCGGAAAGCGATAAACTCAGATATCAGGTCTTTCAGGTTCAGTGTGCGTGGACGACCATTCACCAATGCCACGTTGTTGATACCGTAAGATGTCTGCAACTCACTGTATTTATACAGCTGGTTGATGATCACCTGAGCCACCGCATCACGGCGGATCTCTACCACTATACGAGTACCCTCTTTATTCGATTCGTTCGCAACGTGTGTGATACCTTCTATGATCTTGTTATTCACCAGAGAACCGATCTTCTCGGCAAGCGCGTCGCGGCTCACCTGATACGGAACCTCTGTGATGATGATCTGCTCACGACCGGTCTTGGTAGTTTCAACTGTCACTTTACCGCGCAGCACCACACGACCTCGGCCGGTGTGCATACCTTGTTTGATGCCGTCTATACCGTAGATGATACCGCCCGTTGGGAAGTCCGGAGCCTTCACATACTTCATCAACTCGTCAATGGTAATATCGCGATTGTCAATGTAGGCAAGACATCCGTTCACCACTTCAGTAAGGTTGTGCGGCATCATGTTAGTGGCCATACCCACCGCAATGCCCGATGAACCGTTCACCAGCAACTGCGGGATTCTTGTAGGCAATACAGTAGGCTCCTGCAACGAATCGTCAAAGTTCAGTGCGAAGTCCACCGTCTCTTTATCAATATCCTCCATCATGGCCTCACCCAGGCGCAGCATACGCGCTTCTGTATAACGCATGGCGGCCGGGTTGTCACCATCCTGGCTTCCGTAGTTACCCTGTCCATCCACCATCATGTAGCGCATGCTCCACGGCTGCGCCATACGCACCATGGCATCATAAACCGCCGTATCGCCATGGGGGTGATACTTACCAAGCACCTCACCCACGATACGGGCACATTTCTTGTATGGTTTGTTGAAGGTATTACCCAACTCATGCATCGCGAAAAGCACACGCCTGTGTACCGGCTTCAGACCATCGCGCACATCGGGTAGAGCACGACCCACGATCACCGACATAGAGTAATCTATGTAGGCCGTTTTCATCTGCTCTTCTATGTTGACGGGAATTATTTTATTGGTTTCCTCCGGAGATTCCTGAGGCACCAGATCCTCGTTATTTTGATCCATAAATTATTTTGAGATAAGACTTGCAAATATAATCTTTCCAAGCCGTAATACCCTTGCAAAAACACTAATAGATACGTTAAAAACCGGGGGTGTGAACACCGTGTGGAAAGCTTTGCTCAAGCACCCCTCAAGGCTCTCTTTTTTCACGCCGGGCCCAACCCCGAAAATCAACAGATTTTAACGGCTTAAAAACGGACTACTCTCCACAACATGGAATAAATACAAACAATACACATGTTTAATCAATTCAGATTCCATTGCACGCGACCAAGGGCACAAATTTTGCGGCATTTGATACACCCTGCTTTGATACGGATAGATCGACCTTTTGTTGGACGGCAAAAAAAAGTTACCGGCACACCAGACATTGCAACACACCAGGCCTCCTCTGCCACACAGATAAGCCTTCTGCACGCACACTTGCGCCATGTCTCCTACCGGTCTGTAAAACCGATTTTCTAACATCAAAATCTGATCAAATGACCATCATCTTCTTAGCAAC
>JACSRV010000243.1 GCA_014879545.1 Chitinophagaceae bacterium
CAGCGTCAGATGTGTATAAGAGACAGCCTCTTATCGGCATTGTCACTTGTAGTATTGGTGGCATCATGCAACAAAGACCCTGAAGTGCCACCAAGCAAGGCGAACCAGATGCGTGCAAAAAAGTGGACCATAACGGGCGGTACGCTGACCGTTAAACAACCTAACGGCAAGGACACATCGCTGAGCTACCTGAATTTTGTGGACACTTGCTACTGGGACGATTACATCAAATTCGACTCGAACTTTGTGGGCAGCATATTTACAGGCACAAAAAAATGCAATCTTGCCGATCCTGAATCGCGCAGCTTTACGTGGCGCCTGCTGCCGAATGAGACGTATATCGATCTCTTTAGTGGTTTCAACATGGTGTTCTGCGTAAATTCTTCTATTGAGCCATACAAATTTGATACGCTGGAAAAAAGCCCGCTGAAGCTGGATACGATCATAGGCCGACTGGATACGATACCGGGCTTCACCAAGCAATTCATAGTGCTGGACACGATACGCGAGGTGCGCTACACTCCTTACCGCATTCCTTCGTTCGACCTGTATGGTGCTGAGATACTAGATTTCACACCGTCTTCGTTCAAGCTGAAGTTCTCTTTCAAGAGTACCCGTCTGGACTCGACAGGACTGCGCGCAGGTGCGCCTAACAACAATGCACCGGGAGTGGTGGCAGATACTGCAGACTACATCCTGACACTTACAGGAAACTAACTGACGATCAACGACTTGTAAATAGAGAAGCGGCTCCATCTGGAGCCGCTTCTGTTTTATATGGAGTGAAAAAAGTTGCTTATTTAGGTTTGCGGAAGATGTAGCGGGTAATGAAGATACCACCTGAGCTGCCGCCACCGTTGGAGGTCTGCTGATTGGTGGCTGATACCACCTGCACGAGTTCCCAACCCTGAGCGCTGTATTCGTTGATGCGATCGACGATGACACGGTCGTTATTGGCGATGTTATCGAAGTTGATACCTACCATGCTGTAGAAGTTCTTGAGTTCTTTTTCGAGCATCTGGCCATTGTCGTCTGTAGTGAGGATGCGGCTGCGGCCCAAGCCTCCGGGCACCACACTCTCAACAGCGGTGATCTGCTTGAACTGATAAACAACAGGGGTGCCGCCATCGGGCGCACGGAATGAAAACAGGCCCAATGCCAGAACGGCGAGTGATGCAGTGACTGCGGCGGTGATGATGTACTTTCTCATTTTTTGTTCTTTTTTATTGTTTTATGAATGTAAGACGCTGACAGTACCAATAACCCCTACTACGTGGACGGTATTTTTTAAACGTGCCGGGTATTAACCTTTTATTTGGGTGAGGGCGCGCACGAGCTCATCGAGTTCGGCAGTGGTGGTGTAGACATTGGGGGTGATACGCACGCCATGCACACCCGCAACTTCGTTGTCGATAGCCACGGTGTAAATGCGGTACTTATCGAGCAAGACTTTGGCCAATGCCGCGGGCTTCATGCCCCGCACGCCCACGTTGGCAATGGCACAAGTGCGCTGTGGCTGCGATGGGCTATACATGACTATATGTGGTAAGCGGCGCACGCGTGATGTCCAATAGTGCTGCAGGTAGCGGAGGCGTTCTTCTTTGCGGGCGGCACCAATTTCTTCGTAGTTGGCAATGGCATCGGCAATGGTGAGATCGGTAGCGGGCGGGTGGGTGCCGGTGTGGTTGAGCCGAAGGATGTCGTCTGCCGCGCGGCCTTCCTCGGCAAAGACGGGCCATATCTTGCCGATGTGCTCTTTGCGCACATACAACATGCCGGCGCCGATGGGCACGCTGAGCCACTTGTGGAGGCTGCAACCGTAGTAATCGCAGCGGAGATCGGGGATGGAGAACTGAATGTGGGCAAGCGCGTGTGCCCCATCTACCATTACCTGCACGCCTTTGCTGTGTGCCATGTCGCAGATCTTGCGGATGGGCAGTATGTGGCCTGTAATATTGATCATGTGGCAGACCATGAGCAGACGGGTGCGAGGTGTGATGGCTGCCTCGTACGCGGCCACTACTTCTTCGTCGGTCTGCGGGTCAGGTGGCACTGAAATGAGCCGGTTTATGACACCATGCCTACGCGACACCTGCTTGAACATATCGAGCATGGCACCATAGTCCTGATGCGCCATAACGGCCTCGTCGCCGGGTTTCCAGTCGAGCCCGGCGATAATCATATCGAGCGACTCGGTGGTATTGCGTGTAATAATGACCTCATCGGCAGTGCAGCCCACAATGGCTGCAAGGCGTTCTGCGGCCTTTTTCTTGTTATCGAACTGAACGGTGCGCATATAGTAGGCACCTTGCAGATTGACCTCGTCGATATGCCGCTTGTAGGCATCGAGTATGTGGCGGGGCTGTATGCAATAGTAGCCGTTCTCGAGATTGATATAGTCGGGCTTGAGGTTGTAGGTATTGCGCACAGATTGCCAGTAGTCGTCGGTAGCAGCGGGCGGTTCAGGTTGCGGATCGGTACCAGCGAAATGCGCCAATGCCGGCAGAGCGGTGAAGCTACCCAGCCCCAACAAGGAAGCGTTTTTTATGAATGTGCGTTTGTCCATTACAGATTATTTTATGCCCAAATAATGCCTTACTGCGTCTTTTTATCAGGATTAAACCATTTGCCGAGTTTTGCGACATTGTACAGATGAATTGCGGGAAAGTCCCCTATTTTCGATTCTTTCCATTTGGGTCTATTGAATAGCATAAGATAAATATTTCCAAAAATAATTTTCAAACTAGGGTCGCCTTCATCATATTTGTCGTGATTGTATTCGCCCAAGTCTATCCTATATTTTTCAGATACAGCAATCATAAAATTATCAGTATCTAAACCAGCCATTCCTAAATCTGAAAATATTTTAGTCTTATCATTAATGGGGCACCCACATAGTCCCTGTAAATATTTATAAAACTCCGCCTTTTCAATCTCCATATTCATCCTATTAAAGTGCAGTGTTGGTTTTCGACAAACTCAATATAAACAAAATAGAGGCAATTACTCACAGTATCAACAAGCTGAATCTTAACACACAACTTTTATTCATAATTCCGTGGTATTGCGTGTGATGATGACCTCATCGGCAGTGCAGCCTACGATGGCTGCAAGGCGTTCGGCACCCTTCTTCTTGTTATCGAACTGAACGGTGCGCATGTAGTAGGCGCCTTGCAGGTTAACCTCATCGATGTGCCGCTTGTAGGCATCGAGTATGTGGCGGGGCTGTATGCAATAATAGCCGTTCTCGAGGTTGATATAGTCGGGCGTGAGATTGTAGGTATTGCGCACAGATTGCCAGTAGTCGTCGGGGGTTGCAGGCGGATCGGGTTGCGGATCGGTACCGGCGAGATGCGCCAATGCCGGCAGCGCAGTGATGCTGCCCAGCCCCAGCAGGGAAGCGTTTTTGATGAATGTGCGTTTGTCCATAGAAGTAAAATTATGGTGTGCCGCTTTTGACGGTTAACCACAAAATACAAAACGCTATGAAACAAAGAAACGGGCGCTACAGTTGCCAGTGCTCTTCGAGCCAGCTCTTCATAGGGTTGCTGGTGAAGTCGATAGTAACGGGAACAACAGAGGCGTATCCTTCTTTGAGCGCTTCTACATCAGTGCCATGGCCTTTGTCCATGTTCACGAATTTACCTACCATCCAGTAATAGTCGCGACCACGAGGGTCTTTTCTGTGGTCGAACTGTTCCTGCCAGCGGGCATAGGCCTGCCTGCAAATCTTCAGTCCCTTGAAATCTTGGGCGGCAACAACGGGCACATTCACGTTCAGCAACAAGTGCTCGGGTACGGGCTGCGCCAACATGCGAGCCGTGAGTTTTTCGGCAACTTGTGCGGCAATGGTAAAATCGGCATCGAAGCTAAAATCGAGCAGGGAGAAACCAATGGAAGGGATACCCTCTATGGCAGCCTCCATAGCGGCACTCATAGTGCCTGAGTAGATAACATTTATGGAATGATTGGCGCCATGATTGATACCACTGAGGCATACATCGGGCTTGGTGTGCAGTATCTTGTCGCGGGCCAGCTTTACACAGTCGGCGGGAGTGCCGCTGCACTGCCAGGCTTCTACATCGTCAAACACATCGACCTTGTCGAGACGGAGCGGCTCACCAATAGTGATGGCGTGCCCCATGCCCGATTGCGGACTATCGGGGGCCACTACCACTACCCTGCCGAGGTGCTTTACGGCATTGACCAATGCCCTGATGCCCGGGGCAGTTACTCCATCGTCGTTCGTTATCAGTATAACCGGCTTATCGTGCTTCATGTTCTTCTGTTGTATCCTATTCGACGGTGTACACAAATGGCATCGCCATCATGGCACGGCCATTCATACGTTGGAGGCTTTTGAGTTTGTCGAGCCACTCAACACCTGTACCTATCTCTTCGCGCATGGCAGCCTTTATGGCGGCGGCAGCACCTGTATTGTTGTTGATGCGCTTCATGAGCGAGCTGAACTTATCGACAGGCTCGGGGTAGGTAACGATCTTGTAAGTAGTAAGGCCAGCTTTTGCTACCGCGCTTGCGATCGCACGGTCCAGACCACCAAGACCATCTACAAGGCCCAGCTCCAGCGCCTTGCCGCCGGTCCAGACACGACCCTGTGCAATAGAGTCCACCACTTCGGGCGCCAGCTTGCGGCCGGTAGCCACACGCCCTTTAAACTTGGCATAGATGGTATCGATGGAGCGTTGCATCATAGCACCTTCTTCGGCAGTTAGCGGACGCATTGCGGTAGGAAAATCGGCATAGGGGGCATTCTTCACTCCATCGAATGTAACGCCCAACTTGTTTTTCGCCATCTTGTCGAAATTGAACATCATGCCAAAAACACCTATGCTACCGGTAATGGTATTGGGTAAAGCGAACACACTATCCGCATTGCTGGAGATGTAGTAACCACCTGATGCAGCATAGTTGCCCATAGAAACGATCAGTGGCTTCTTCTGTTTTAGCAGTGTCAATTCGCGCAGGATGACCTCTGAGGCCAATGCACTACCGCCCGGCGAGTTCACCCGAAGTACAACAGCTTTGATCTTGTCGTTCATGCGGAGCTTGCGTATCTGCTCGCACATAGTTTGCGAAGCGATCTGGTAGTCATCTTCCTGTTCTCCGTCAACAATCTCACCCTCTGCAAACAGGACTGCAATCTTTGAGGAGGCTGAAGTGCGTGTAGCTTTGACCATGTCGGCATAGTCATTGATAGAGACAGTTTCAATATCGTCCGCCTCAGACTTTCCTGTTTTGCGCCTCAGTAGTTTAGCTACTTCGTCGGAATAGAGCAGACCGCCTACCAAACGATGTTTTAATGCATCTGAAGGGAACTGAATAGCACCGGTCTGAGCAAGGAGATGAATTGAGTCGGGGCTCATGCGCGCATAGGCACCTGCCGCTGTTATGAATTCGGCCCACATGGCATTCTGAAACTCCTTCACCTGCTGCTTGTTGGGCTCACTCATCTTGTCGACCCTGAAAGGTTCGGTGGCGCTCTTGAAACGGCCTGCATAGAATATTTCCGGCTGCACTTCCAGCTTATCAAGGGTTCCTTTGAAGAAACTCAATATGGTAGCAAAGCCCTTCAACTCTATATCTCCTGAGGGATTGAGAAAAATACTATCGGCTGCAGACGCGGCAAAATAGGTACCCTGCGTAATGTTCTCACCATAGCCGTAAATGAATTTACCTGAAAGACGGAATGCTTTCAATGATTCGTGCAACTCCTGCAGTGTGGCCCAGCCGTTTGGCGTGGGACCGAGCTTGAGGTAGATTCCTTTGATGGAATTGTCGGTTGCAGCGTGGTCTATGGCACGGGTGATGTCGTAAAGCCCCGCCTTGTAGGATTCACCCTCTCCAAAGGCAGCGAACGGATTGTTCTCTCCGATCTCGTGGATGCGTTTTGTGAGGTCTATTTCAATGATGTCTCCGGACACCTTCGTGGTGTCTTTTTCGGTTACTGACTTCGCCACACCCACAACGAGCATGACAAAGAAAACGACCATCAATATTCCGGAGACGATAATGGCGAGTAGGGATGCAAAAAACGAACGGAAAAACTCTTTCATATATAAGGATTAACAGAACAAAGATACATGCGGGCATCTATCAATAATCATAAAGTTCAATAGACGTGGATAATGTGTCTATTAGTGTGTATTGATGCTGTAAAGTGTACCCTTTTAAAAACGAAGCGGGTGGACTTAATAAGTCCACCCGCCGTATTATGAATAATATAACGCCTACTGTTCCATCACGAAATGGAACACTTTCTGTTCTGTTCCGCTGCGCAGTGTGAGGATGTACATACCGTTGGCAAGGCTACCGTC
>JACSRV010000128.1 GCA_014879545.1 Chitinophagaceae bacterium
ACATTCATTGAGAACAGCATTAAAAATCAGCCATATTATTTTATCCTTTTTCATAGTCGACTACTGTCAATACTTTAAAAATTTATCATCAATATATTCAGAACTTCCTCCTGACAGTATATTCTTGATTGATGCATACAATAAAATGAGAACCTCGCCAGCATAACATTTCATGTCTGCTCTACTATAGCTTTAGAGCTAACTTGCGTACCGCACAGCCCCCACGACGCGCATAAAATAGTATTCACTTTTGTATTTGGCAATGACACGCCAATCCCAACGAGTAGGAGAAAAATTGAAAACTAAGGCAATTATTCAATTTATGCTACCTTAGGGATATGGAAACAGGCGTTCCGTTTCAAAACATTATTTCTGTCCTCACTCTGATTGGATTAGGTGGTTTGCTTGGGGGTTATACAACTTACTTGCTCGATAGAAAAAAGGAGAGGGATTTTAAGGTGCTGGAACAGAAAGAGAGGCGATACAGATCGTGTCTGCTTTACATGGACGCTTTTTTTGAACCGAAAAACATCAAATATCTATCAAGCCGTCAGCCAGATATTGATGGTGCTAAAGATGTTATTGAATACCTCAAAATGGAGTACCACGAAATGATACTCTATGCTTCAAAAAGCGTCATTCTTGCTGTAAAGGTTTTCTTAGAAAACCCGACGAGGGACAATTTTTTGAAAACTATTTTGGTTATGAGTGGAACGAATGCAACAGGCTGTTAGATGAATCGCTGATACACAACAAAAAGCACGGGCGTACCGCAATGCACCTCCTCACAGGCTACGTGTATTGTGCCGACTGTGACCGGAAAATGTATGTGTTCCATAAAACACAATCGCCCTGTTACCGTTGTGGCAAGTGCAGCAATCATATTATGGAAAAAGACCTTGACGAGATTTATCACGGTCAGCTCAAAAGGTTCCTGCTCACCGAAGTTTCGCCGACAGAATATCTCAAAATGCTCGATGACGAAATCTCAGAAAAGCAAAATCGACTTTCCAAAATTTCAGTCGAACGCGAAACGCTCTCGAAAAAGGCAAATATTCTTATTGAAATGCGAATGAATGCTGAACTGTCAAAAGAAGCTTTTGCCGAGCGGTACAGGCCAATGGAGGAACAATTGCAACAGCTTGCCGACCAGATGCCAGCCTTGCAAGGGGAGATAGACCACTTAAAAGTGCAATACAATTCGTCAGATATAGTATTGCAAAATGCGTCAAATCTGTACGCAGAGTGGGAGGGTATGCCGTGGGACGAGAAGCGGTCAATAATAGAAACAATCACAAGTAGGATAACAATCGGCAAACAGGACATTCGTATAACTCTGTCCTGTTTGCCGACAATGCCCCAAACCGCAAACCCCACCCAAAATGAAGAAGACCCAACCAATAACCAAAATCCCGTAAAAAGGCAAAGTACTCATGCATGATTGTAGACACGAGTGAAAAACACTCGCGCCAAACCCAAACATGTCAATGATATTCGTCTCATTTTTAGAGGGGGAGCACCCTACGGGGCTCGTTTCATTTTTTACGATCTGCTACAAAGCGGTGGCCCCGTCGGAGCTTTCTCTAAATTTGGGATGGTTAAATGAATGGGGATGAAACGAGACTTCGACCAGATGGTGTCTGAATCACGGATTCGTGGACTACACGGATGTCACAGATTGCAGGTTGTTGGACGATTTTGCCAGGAGTGCAATGGCCAAAAAGGCGACGTGGAAGAAGTCTATTATGAGGCGAAAATTTTACTTCGAACGTATATTACTCCCTACTGAATAGAACGGCACGGTTTTTGACGATATTAAATGAACACACAATATGAAACTTTCCCATTTTACGCTATTTATGATTGTTCTGCTTTCGTGCTTTGTTAATAGCCATGCACAGAAAATCAGGTTCACTGACTCAACGAATTACTGGCGTACACTTTCGAGGTCACCTGAATTCCCTCCTACCAAGTACCACGACTATTCAATAAGCGGTAGTTACATACTTTATGGCCGCAAATACAGCTGCCTCACGGAATATTATGGAGGCTCATGCGTTTATGTACGAGACGACACCGCGACCGGGATGGTTTATTATCTGGACAACACAACAGGCTCCACAGAATACGTACTTTACAACTACAATTTAAACGAAGGTGACACTATCCGGTATATTCGCCCTTATGGGCCACCAAATACAGACAGCGTCGTAAACATAGACACTGTTATCATAAATGGTGTTGAGCACAAATCATTTGACCTAACAAATTCAAGTCGTGGAAGCAACAGATACTACACAGTAATTGAAGGCGTTGGCGGAACTAACGCACCATTCTTCCATGTACGATGGACTTCTTGTTTTGAGTATTCCGAATCACTTCTTTGTTTCCAAAACAGGTCGGTCACACCTGAATTCGAAATGAAAGTATCTGCTTGTTCTGGATGGACGATGTACCCCGACATCAACTGTCACTATTCTGCCGTCAATAAAAACGAAAATACCCGGCAAATCTCTATTTTCCCTACGCCGGCAAATAAAGAATTAAATATTAGCATACCTGAAACAACAGCTTGGCAAATGGAAATCAAAATACTTGGTTTGGACGGGCGGCTGATGGTACGCAAGGGTATCAATAATCCTAAAACATCATTTCAGGTAGATGTTTCGCAACTATTGGAAGGAGTCTACATTTTGATGGTTTGTGATGAAACGGGAATGTTAATGAGAAAACCAATAGTGATAAGTCGTTGAGAAAAAATCGGTACTATTCGTTAACGAGACCTCAGACCAGATAGCAAATCGTGCCTACTCGTCCTTATATAACTTCAAGGTACGGATAGAGGGTGCGGCGAACCAGGTGACAGCAACCACTAAAACAGTCATGATGCCACCGAAAACTACTGCGGGTACAGTACCATGAGGCGGGCGGTAACGCCGCTTTCCATAGCGCCGAGCTCGTTGGAAGAACTAATGAACATGGTATTGACGGCAGCTACGCGGCCACGCATCTCGTCGGGGGTGTGGAGGTGAAGGATGGTGCCGCGGATGACGACACTGACGGCATCGAACATGCCGCCCGCCAACAGCATGATGAAGGCAGCAAGAAAACCGGCGGACACTGCAAAACCTCCTATTGAAAAAAGCCCTTCGGTGCCAAAGTATCCACAAAGACCGAAAATAATGGTTGTGGCTCCAAAGCCTACGAGGCTCCACATTAGTTTGCCGCCTGCATTGCGACGCAACGGAAAAAACGACACTAATATGAGGCATATCACTGAACCTATACCAGGCGCGGCACGCAACCAGCCATAACCCAACTCCCCTACTTTCAGAATATCTTCGGCATAAACGGGTAGCAGGGCAACGGCCCCACCAAAGAGCACAGCAAACATATCGAGCGAGAGCGCGGCCAACACGACCTGTGTACTGAACACGAACCTGAGGCCTTCGCCAAGGCTTTTGAGTACGGGTTCTTTGGCCTTGTTCATGATGGGCTGGCGAGGTATGCGCAGGGTGGCCATGACACCCAACACCTGAATAACGGCCACCCATATAAGGCTGACGGTGAAACCACTCCACGCGAGCATGAAACCACCAGCCAATGGCCCCAGTACTGCACCCGCCTGCCACGAGGCACTGCTCCAGGTAGTAGCAGTGGCATAAAGGTCCTTGGGCAGGATGAGCCCCATGAGTGCAAAGGTGGACGGACTGGCAAATGCACGCAATGCGCCACCGACAAAAACACCCGCATAAAGCAACCACAGAATGGAGCGTACCCCCAGAAGACTAACCACCTGCGGCAATGCCAGGGCGACAAAAAGTGCAGACAAAGCGAGGTATGCAGCAAAACAGCCGAGCAGCATGGTGCGCTTTTCGCGGAGATCGACAAAGTGGCCGGAGAACAGGGAGAAGCCAATGGCAGGTATGACCTCCCACAGACCTATCATGCCCAAAGCCAGCTTGTCGTGGGTGAGTTTGTAGACGTAATAGGCTATGATGGCGGATTGCATATTGAGCGCACCGATGAGTGCCAGACGCATAAGGAGGTAACTCCTGAACTCGGGCACCCTAAGCGCTTTATTCTTATTAAGAAACGAACTAATAAATCCTGACAAGCTTATTACGTTGGTAGGCGGCAAAAATATTCTTTACCAACAACATTAAGACGACTAAATTTGTAGTCAATGACAAACTTCAGGCAGATAACGGCTACCAGTATTGTTCAGGCATTCCTAGAGCTGAAGGCCAATAAACTGCGTACATTTTTGTCGTTACTGGGTATCACTATAGGTATCTTCTGCATCATTTCGGTGCTTACGGTTCTGGATAGTCTCAAAAATTCTATTCAAAAAGATATGGCTACGCTGGGCAGTGATGTGCTGTATATAGGCCGGTGGCCCTGGATGGATGATGGCGGAGAATATAAATGGTGGGAATACTGGCGCCGCCCGGGCATGACCCCACGAGATGTGCGGGCGATAGAGTCGCAAGTGCCGGATGCGGCAACGGCGACGCTGTGCCTGACGACCCGCCGCCTGACGGTAAAATACCGCGACATGGAGCTGAGCAGTATTGCAGGCTATGCGGTAATGACTTTCTTTGACAAGGTGCAGAATATAGATATTCAGCTGGGCAGGTACCTGAGCACATCTGAACTGGACGGAGGTAATAATTCGGTGGTGCTGGGCTATGCGGTGTATATGAACCTGTTTCCGGGCAATATAGACCCGCTGGGCAAGTCGGTGACGTTTTTGGGCAGGCGGTTTAATGTGGTGGGTGTGATGAAAAAGGCGGGACAGAATATGGCGGGCTTTGATTACGACAACTCTGTTGTTTTCCCCTACTATGCCGCGGCATCGCTGCTGGACCTTAAATCGAACAACATAGATCCGCTGCTGGCGGTGAAGGCGGCGCCGGGGAAAAATATAGACGAAGTAAAATATGAAGTAGCAGGTGTGCTGCGCCGGACCCGCAAGGTGCGCCCGGGCGAACCTGACAACTTCGCGATAAATCAACTGAGCCAGGTATCGGAACGACTGAACCTGATATTTGGCACCATAGATGTGGTGGCATGGTTTATCGGTGGTCTGTCGCTGCTGGTGGGTGCTTTCGGCATTGCCAACATCATGTTTGTGACGGTGAAGGAGCGTACCCGCATCATAGGTCTGAAAAAAGCCATAGGTGCACGCCGCAGTTCCATTTTGCTGGAATTCCTGCTGGAAGCAGTGGCGCTGTCGATGATAGGCGGACTAATAGGAATAGCGGTGGTGGTGGTGATAGGCGTTATCGTGTCGTATGCGTTCGACTTCGAGGTGATCATGTCGTTCAGCAATTTCCTTATAGGAATATTTGCATCTATATTCGTAGGCGTTTTGGCTGGTATCACACCGGCCATATCAGCCTCTAAACTCGATCCCGTAGTAGCAATCAGAACACATTGATATACCATGAAAGAGAAAAGGATATTATTACTCGACAAACAGAGGATAGCGTTCAAACTGCGCCGCATGGCGTTTGAGATATGGGAGCGCAATTGCGACGAGAAAGAGATCGTTGTGATAGGTATAAATGGCAGTGGCAAGGTTGTGGCCGATAATCTGGTGGAGATACTCCACGAGATCAGTCCGCTGAAAATCAGGACCATCACACTGACCATCAACAAAAAGAGTCCGCTTGATTTTGCCTACGAAGGGACAGAGAACCTTACCGGCAAAACTGTGGTGCTGGTGGACGATGTGGCCAACTCGGGCAAGACGCTGATGTATAGTCTGAACTGCCTGCTGGCGTATAACCTGAAAAAGGTGATGGTGGCTGTGCTGGTGGACAGAAACCACAAGTCGTTCCCGATAGCTGCTGACATAGTGGGGCATACGGTGGCCACAACCATACAGGACCACATAGATGTAGAAACATCGGGCAAAAAAGTAAAGGCTGTGTATCTGGAGTAATGGGGTGCAGCACGATACAACAATCAATTTTAAGTTAATCAGACACAAAACACGTTTCAATACATAATGTCATTTATACTGGTGATACATGGCGGAGCAGGCAACATTACCCCCGCCATTATGAATGCACAATTGGAGGTTGAATATACAGCAGCACTGCAGGCTGCACTAAAAAAAGGAGCTGATGCGCTGAAAGCAGGCGGAACAGCGACGGATGCGGTGGTAGCTGCCATTTGTGAAATGGAAGACAATCCGCTATTCAACGCGGGACGCGGATCGGTATTCACCAAAAAGGGACTGAACGAAATGGATGCTGCCATAATGGACGGCAGGGACCTGTCGGCAGGTGCGATAGCGGGTGTGCGCAACATAAAGAACCCTATCAAGCTGGCGCGCGAGGTGATGCTGCATTCGGGGCATGTGTTCCTATCGAACGAGGGAGCAGCTGAGTTTGCGCTGAAACAAGGTGTGGAAACCGCCACAGATGAATACCTTTTCAACAAGTCGCGCTACGACCAGTGGGTGGAAATAAGGGACACAGACTACACACAACTGGACCACAAAGGTGATAACCTGAAAGGACCTATACCCAATACGGGACATAAGTTTGGCACAGTAGGCGCTGTGGCTTGTGACGCACATGGCAACGTAGCTGCGGGCACATCGACCGGGGGCATGACCAACAAGCGTTTCGGCCGCATAGGTGACAGTCCGGTAATAGGTGCCGGTACATATGCCAACAACCGCACCTGCGCCATATCGTGCACAGGGCATGGAGAATTTTTCCTGCGAGCGGTAGTGGCTCACGACATATCTTGTCTTATAGAATATAAAGGAATGACGTTGCAACAGGCCTGCGACTTTGTGATAAAGGACAAGCTAGTGAAAATGGGCGGCGAGGGCGGCCTGATAGCGGTGGACGCCAAGGGCAACTTCGATTTCTGCTTTAATTCGGCAGGAATGTACCGTGGCATGACCAATAGCGAAGGAAAGGAAATAGTGGGCTATTATGGTGAATAACTTTGATTGGAGGTTAACACCAATTAGTGCAACTTTGCAGGAGTGAATCAGAAAATCTGAGGAGTAAACAGGATGTCAGAATATATAGTATCGGCCAGGAAGTACCGCCCCCAAACGTTTGATACGGTTGTGGGTCAGGAACATATAACCACCACTCTTAAGAACGCGATCCGAAATCAGCATCTTGCACATGCCTATCTGTTCTGCGGACCGAGGGGCGTGGGAAAAACGACCTGCGCCCGAATTCTTGCGAAGACGATCAACTGTGAATCGCCTACTGCCGACATGGAGGCATGCGGTCAGTGTTCGACCTGTGTAAGCTTTAAAGACAATACTTCTTTCAACGTGTTTGAACTGGATGCGGCATCGAACAACTCGGTGGACGACATCCGTGAGCTGATAGCGCAGGTGCGCTTTGCCCCACAACACGGCAAATACAAGATATACATCATCGATGAGGTGCATATGCTGAGTGCATCGGCCTTCAACGCCTTTCTGAAGACGCTGGAGGAGCCGCCACCCTATGCCATATTCATCCTTGCGACGACCGAGAAACACAAGATATTACCAACGATCCTGAGCCGCTGCCAGATCTTTGACTTCAAGCGCATCACTACTAATGATATAGTGCTGCACCTGCACGGCATAGCGGCACGTGAGAGCATGATAGCCAATGAGGCCGCACTGCACGTGATAGCACAGAAGAGCGAGGGTTGTATGCGCGATGCGCTGTCTATGCTGGACAGAATCGCTTCTTTCACCAATGGCATGCTGACGTATGCCAACACAATGGAGCACCTGAACCTGTTGGATGCAGATTACTATTTCAAGATCACTGACGCGATGCTGGCACAAGACGTGGCAGGATCGCTGATGATGCTAGATAGCGCGCTGGAGAAAGGATTTGAGGGAGATGTTATCATTGGCGGGCTGGCGGGCCACTTCCGTAATCTAATGTTGTGCAAAGACGCACGCATGGCAAAGTTGCTGGACGTACCCACCGAGCACAAACCTGTATATTACGAAAAAGCCAACCAGGCACCACCGTCATTTATAGTATCGGCACTGAATCTATTGAACCAGTGTGAGATTGAATACCGCAATGCGACCAATCGCAGACTTCATGTGGAGTTGTGCATCATCAGGCTCTGCTTTCTGATGCAGTTCACCAAACCGCAAACGATGGTGCCCGGCGAGGGTGGTGAAAAAAAAAACTTTGATAGCTTAAGCAGCATCAATTTTAACACCGCGCCACCGGCATCTTTTGCACCTGCAGCACCGGTAGCGCAGGCTTCTAATGCGGCACCGGCACAGCCATCCGCGCAAACAGTACAACACCCAGCACCAACACCTGTTGCAGCACCAACACCTGTTGCAGCACCAACGGCACCAACACCGGTGCAAAGTACTCCTGCAGTAACACAACCTGTGCCCGCGGCTCCACAATCTACACCTGCACCATCCACTCCGCAACCAGCGACACCCCCAACGCGTAAAGTGAGTCTGAATATGCTGGGTGATCTGGATGCAGACATCAATGCGGCTGTGGCGGCACGTGCAGCACAACAGGCAGAAATAACCTATGAAGTTGCCGCTGATATACTGGAAAAATACAAAGCCCACCTTAGAGCTAAGGATCAAAGTGTGATACTGGGTCAGCTGGCGCTGATGAAGATGGAAGTATATCCACCCGATGAAGTGCGGCTGATATCACCCGGGGACCTTACCGACAACTATGCCAAGGATCAACGCGGGGACCTGATAGACTTCTTCATGAAAGAGGCAAAAATGCGCGTTCGAGTAACGACTGAGGTAAGAGAAGACAAGTCGCTAACAGAACCGGCAAATAAGGTACTGAGCAAGAACGAAATGTTTGAGGTGATGGCGACCAGAAACCCAAACCTTGCCAGACTGCGGGACGGAATGGGTATGCAGATAGAGTACTAACGCATGTGGTGTGAAGCGAACAACCTGCGAAGCCCGGCACCACGCTCACCCAACAGTCCCCATGGTTTGACATGTGCACGCTTCTTCAGACCGAAGCCTTCTATAGCGTACTTGTTTATGTGTTTTACGGCTTCCTCCACCGAATCTGTAAAGAGGAAAAGATCTGCATCTTCAGGGGCGATCGTTTTTTCGGCAACCATTTTATGCACATGCGCCATAAGGCCCTGGTGAAATTCAGTGCCCATAAGCACCACAGGGAAGCGGCTTAGTTTGCCCGTCTGCATGAGTGTTACCGCTTCGAAAAACTCATCGAGCGTGCCATAACCACCCGGCATAACGACAAATGCATAAGAGTATTTTGTGAGCAACACCTTTCTGACAAAGAAGTATTTGATGTTAACCCAATGGTCGAGGTAGGGATTGGGTTTCTGTTCCATGGGAAGGACAATATTGCAACCGACTGACCTACCGCCCACCTCGCGTGCACCACGATTGGCCGCCTCCATGATACCGGGGCCACCACCGGTAAGAACAGTGAAGCCAAGTTTGGCCACCTCTCCACCCAATTCTTGTGTCTTCTTATAATAAGGGTGATCTTGAGCAAACCTTGCCGAACCAAAAACGGTTACACATGGACCAATAAAGTGCAACATCCTGAAACCGTGTACAAACTCTTTGAAAACATCGAGCACAAATACAAACTCGCGCCACCTTGACCGCGGGCCTTCCAGGAACTCGATCTCTTTCTTTGAACCAACAGGGGTAAATTCACTTTGTCTTTCTGACATCAGGCATCCTTTACTTTAAAAAGTTCATCGGCATCGAAGGGGCAATAGTGCACCTCTTCTCGGCCATCTTTGTTCTTCGCAAACCAGATACAGTCATACATGGTGCTACTGTACTGATTGGCAAGAACGTCGTAATGCGGACCACGAATAGTCATATCGGGCCCTCCGGATTTCAACCGCACCTTGTCTCCGGTAACAAATCGAGGTTCCATAGCTTTTACTTTTTGTCAAAAGTACACTTGCCATCCGTCCTCAGACTTGACATCAGTCAGCGGTAATTATGTTCCTTGTCAGTGACCTTCGTTCGGGATACGGGCTTTTATGTTCCCGATCACAAAGCGCCCCACTACAAGTAGGCGGGACACTAACATCAATCACCACTTGCTATGACTACCGTCAGCTATGCAGCTATTTACCGGACCTACTTTTGTGTAAAATCAAAACAATGAAAAAAGTAAACATTTCACACGTAAGCAACGAACATAACTACTGGCTGAGAAGCCTCAACTTCTATAAGACGGAGATCAGTATTCTGAAAGGTCGTCTTACAGAGATCGCGGGCAAAAATACGGGATCAGAGGTTATGAAAGAAGTTGAACACTTTGAAAACCAATTCAAAATCCAGAATGACAATATCGACCGTCTGTCACACGATATCCATGTGAACGTAGACGCGATAAGCAAGCAGGCGCAGCACCAAAGTGCAGGCTATATTGACGAGAGCCTCCAGACAACACATACGGAGCTTGGCAATCGTTTTGATAACGAAGAGAAGATAATTCACGATATGATCCGTACGTTCAGGAAGTTCGCTGAACAATGGATGTAACAATTGTTTCTGGGATGAGTAGTGACAGAAGGATGGTCGGTTGGCTCTGAGAGCAAAATGAAATTGAGAAGACAGATTATACAAAGACAATAGAACATCTTTCTGCAAGGGCTCCGGTTTTCACCGGAGCCTTTTTGCATGCCCTATGTAAGGGAAATTCCAAAAAGAAAATTCCAAATACCAGAGGACAAAGGACAAATCCCAAAAAGCAAATTCCAAAAAAACCAATTCCAAAGAACAAAGAGCAAAGAGCAAAGAGCAAATTCCGGATAACAAATACGGAAAGCAAACCCTGAATTCCGAACACCAGGTAACAAATGTCGACTGCGCGATATTACTATGATAAAAAAAGGGCAACATGTTGCCATGGTACCCTGTAATTGAACCAAAACAAATTCTTCAGTCTTCGTGCGTGTGCAACCGAAGCATCCTATTTTTCCGCGCTTACACGCAGACCGTAACGCCAGGCCACCAAACTGCTGAAGCCCGTAGCAATAATAACGATGCTGATGGTACTGCAAGGCATAAGGATGGCTGCAGATACAGGCGTGAGCATACCACGCATAGCGAAGTAAAGTCCAATGAAGTTATAAACCAATGACACGGCAAAACTCAGTCCTATAAGTCGGCGTGACGCCCGTGCCAGCCTGAGAACGGCCGGAAGCAGGTTGAATTTTGACGCATCGAGGATGGCGTCGCAAGAAGGAGTAAAGTTGTTGATATCGTCTGATATAGTGATACCGACATTACTCTGTTGCAGTGCGCCCGCATCATTCAATCCGTCTCCGATCATGAGTACAGACCTACCCTTTTTCTGCAACGACTCTACGTAATGCAATTTATCAATGGGCTTTTGTTCGAACAACAGATCGCTGTTATTGCGGAATACAGGAGCCACGATAGAACGCTGTTTATCATTATCGCCGGACACCAATGACATACCATAACTGTCTCCTAATGTATCCATGACAACTGCAGCACTCTGGCGCAAAACAGACTTGAGATGTACCGCGGTAATCTCGTGATTGATGCGGATGTACACAGTAGCCTTTTCTTCTTGTGACCAATTGCGTGGCACACCCACAAACTCGGCCGAACCTACCATTATGTTGTCAGCTCCGGCATATGCTTCAATCCCTTTACCGGGAATCTCCTTCCATGCGGATACGGAAATGACATCTCTGTTGCCGAGCCATTCTGCTATTGCTTTGCTGTTGGGGTGCTTGCTGGCTCTTACAACAGTGTATAATAGATCTTTTTCGGCTGCCGACAGTTGGTGTCCGGTACACTCAACAGACTGCGCAGCACCGCCCTGGGTGATCGTGCCCGTCTTATCGAAAACAATATGATCAGCGTTTCCCAATGACTCTATCACGGAGGCGTCGCGAAGGAACAAGCCGTTATTGCTGAATAACCGCAGAATATTACCGTTGGTGAATGTTGCCGACAACAACAATGCACACGGACAGGCTACTATGAGCATTGCAGATACACTGTTGATGATCTTTGACGGGTCGACAAAATACCAGTAAACGGCGGTAGCCGCAGCCAACGTGAAAAGTATCACAGTAAAGTACTTACTCAGCACGTGGATGACACTTTCACGGTCATTCTCTTCGGCCTTATCCTTCCTGAAAGCATAGTGGTTCCAGAGGGAAGTGAGGTAGCTGCCTGCCACAGGTTTCACAATGCGAATGGTAAGCTGATCGCCGGTTTGCTTACCACCGGCATAAACGAGCGCATTAGCCTTTATCTCAACCGGTTCGCTCTCGCCGGTAACGAAGCTATAGTCTATTAGCGCCTTGCCGGACACTACAACCGAATCTGCAGGAATGATCTCGTCGTTGTGCAGTTGCACCACGTCATTTTCTTTCAGGTCCTGCAATTTGGTGCTTTGCAGTCCATTTTCAGTCACCACATTCACCGCAATAGGGAAGTAGGACTTATAGTCGCGGGCGAAGGAGAGCGAACGATAGGTGCGCTCCTGTACTACCCTACCCACCAGCATAAAGAACACAATACCACTCATGCTATCGAGGTAGCCGGCACCGGTTCCGGAAAGGATCTCATAAATACTGCGGGCAAACGTGATGATGATGGCCAGGGCTATTGGCGCATCGATATTGAGTGTCTTCTGCAACAGTCCTTTCCAGGCAGTGACAAAAAACTCTGACGCGCTGTAAAAGAACACCGGTATTGCCAGGAAGAGGTTCAGGTACCTGAACAACAGCGCATACTTTTCCTCAATTCCTGTAGCAGACGACAGATACTCCGGAAAGCTCATCATCATGATGTTTCCGAAGCAGAAACCCGCAACACCCAGTTTGAAAATGCGTTGCTTGTTGAATGTAGCAGACTTCTTTTTGCCTGCCTCATCGAGACTAATATATGGTTCGTAACCGATTGTTGCGAGCAACTCCACCACCTTGCGCAGTGCAATTGCCTTTGAAGAGAACCGAATGGTGACTTCCTTGGTACTGAAGTTCATGCGGCTTTCTTTGATACCCTCATTCAGTCGGTTCATGTGTTCGAGCAACCACATGCAGGAACTACAGTGAATGCCGGGAACGTAGAAGGTAACAACGGTATGATCTCCATCGGTAAACTGTACCAACTGGCGGGCTATCTCTTCGTTGTCGAGATATGCGTACTTGTCGCTACGGATAGCCTTGACCTGCGAAAGGCCCGGATGGGATTGAAGTTTGTAGTAATCGCAGAGGTCATTCTCGTTGATAATCTCGTAAACAAGCTTACAGCCATCACAGCAAAACACCTTGTCTTTAATGGCGATCCGCTCTCCTATACAAGGGGTACCACAGTGATAACAAAGAATATCGGTGGCAGGCGGCGCGGTGAAAGAAGCCTTTTTCGCATCAGAATTACTTACGGCTAACATTGATTCTCTTTTGAGCGTCAACAACCTTAGGGAGCAGGTAATTCTCTTCGAGATAGAACAACTCGGTAAGGCCGTTTTCTATTAATACCATCTGGTTGCGCAGCACCCGGTAGGCATCAGGAAAAATTGTATCGGAATATAAAGGGAGTGCCACCACCTGCAAACGATTCAGAATGCTTCTCATTGCAGAGTGCGATGCTCTTAATTCAATAAGATGCAGGTCGTGATTCACCTTACACCCCCCCGAACAAGTGCTGCAATCGTGATTCGTTTCAGCTTTATGCGACAACTCCTTCAGATAAGGTATCACCCTCTCCTTCCGTTCTGTAATATACATAATAACTTCCTTAATCAATTCTCCGCACGTATTTGTATATTGGGTCGTTGCATGCTGTAAACCTGCGTTTTCCAGCTTTTCGATCTGCCTCGCAGCACTGTGACACAGATTAATTATTTCATCATAATTATCTGCACTGATCCTATCGACCAATTGCGTGAGATTAGCGGTAAGGTTACTTTTTTGCATTTCTTTTTCCATGAAAAAAGAGGAGTTTTGACAAAGTTATCCTTATACATAACCAGAAATGCTGATGTCGGGTAGGGAAAAAACTGATCTTGGTCATGTTTTCACCCTGATTTCGGGCTCAAAAACGATCTCAGATCTTACTGAATTAGATATGAGGCAAGCGGACTCGGACTTATGAAGAACCCGGCGGGCTTTCTCGACGTCTGCATCATTTTCTACCACAACAACCGGTTTTAACGTTACCTGTGTCATAAGCAATTTGCCACCGGAATCGTCTAATTTGCCGAAGGCACGTGACGAAAATGCGTGGAAAACGAGACCTGACTTTTCCGCTATCGCTAGAAAAGTGGTCATAAGGCAACTATTTATTGCCGCTGTGAAAAGGTGCTCGGGCGACCAAAGACCGGCAATACCACCGGGAAACTGAGGGGGTGTAACGACTGTCATTTCATCGTTAAGATCGGGCGAGTACAAAACGCCCGCCCGATCTTTAACCCAGTTCAGATCAACTTCATACAGATGTTCCATAAAAGGGATTTTTAATTCATGATCATTCAGCGTCAACCAACTCCTCGACAAGAGATGGTGCTACCCGCTGCACTTCTTTAATGCCGCCCTCAACGCTGGCAACGAAATGAAAACCTTTACTCTTCAGGAATGAGGCTGCCACCATGGAACGGTAGCCGCCTGCACAATAAATGAGCCATTTTTTATCTGCACCGAGCTTTGAGTACTCGTCTTTAAGCACATTAAGCGGAATATGCACAGAACCAACCATCCGATTTTTGGCGACCTCCCTCCGATTACGAACGTCAAGTAATTCGTACTGCTCCATATTCAACAGGTTCTCGCATTCAGAACCGTCGAAAGTAAGCACGACATCATAACTCTTGTTTGCCGCGAACCAAGGTTTCATACCGCCGTCGAGGAAGCCTTTGACACCCTCGTAACCAATACGAGCCAATCGTTCTATGGCCTCGACCTCTTTGCCCGGCTCGCACACAAGCAGCAAGTGCGCATCGGGCGTTATGATGGAACCAACCCAAACAGCGAAATCTCCGTTAAGACCTATATTGATCGCTCCTTTTATGAAGCCCGCAGCAAATTCCATTGGATCTCGGGTATCCAACACCACGGCCCCCGCGCTCATTTCCAGTTCGAATGACTCATGGGAAAGCGGCTTTAGACTTTGATCTAAAACTGATTGGTAGGCAGTAGCACCACTTTTATTTATAACAGCATCCTTAAAGAAATAAGCCGGAATTACAGGCTGGTCGCAAGTAACAGCGAGAATGAACTCTTCTTTGTTGGCAGCGAGTAATGCGTAGTTGGACGTGCGCTGCTCGCCGATTGTTGTATAGGAGGATGTACCAATATTTTTACCACAGGCGGAACCTGCACCGTGACCCGGGTAAACCACAACGTCATCGGGCAGGGTCTTGATCTTGTTCTGCAGGGAATCGAACAGCATAGCTCCAAGGACCTCTTTAGGAAGATTACCACTGAGGAGGTCGGGGCGACCGACATCACCAACAAAAAGCGTATCACCTGTAAAAATGGCCTGCTTCTTACCGGCGGCATCGTGCAGCAGAAAACAAGTAGACTCGATAGTGTGGCCGGGTGTATGCACTATTTCTATCTTCACATCGCCCAGGGGCAGCAACTCGCCATCTTCGGCAATGTAACATTTGTAGCCGGGCTTAGCATCGGGACCAAACACAATGTTGGCACCGGTATTGTTTGCCAGATCGATATGACCGGACACAAAATCGGCATGAAAATGGGTCTCAAAAACGTACTTGATAGTTGCACCACGCTCTACTGCGAGCTTTTGGTAAGGTCCCGGGTCGCGCAGTGGATCGATAACTGCAGCCTCTCCGGCCGACTCAATGTAGTATGCCGCATGGGCAAGACAATTCGTGTAGATCTGTTGGATGTACATAATCTCGGTTTTAAAAATGGCCAATAAATAGGTATCACATAGGGGCTACTTACCTTTGGTAGCCTTCTTTTGCTTTTTTGCCTGCTTCTTAAAATACCCCCTTGTAAGGAAGTTGTGTTTCAGGGCCTCCATGTTCTCGCTGAACGCGGCAGTACCCTTTTCTATGTTTCCGAGACTAGTAGTGAGTTTTTTTACAATTCCTGTATCCTTCAGCACTGCATGAGCGGCGCCGGGACCGTTGTTGACATTGCGATCGAGCTGTTTCACAGCACTATCGGTATGCGCAATAAGCACCTTGGCATCTTCTGATATCCTTGAGATATTGCGAATAGCATTTTTAAGGTCGGTTGCTGCTGCTTCGTCTTTCAACAAAGTGCCGGCAACGCCTTCGCCCTTCTCAGCCTCCTTGACCATTTCGTTTATGGCGGCAGAAAACTCGTTGATCTGCTCGGTGGCCTGACGAATATTATCCATCGACACACGGATATTGCCCGGCAAGGTAGAATCGTTGACGACCTGCCACAATGCCGTGCTGTTGTTGAGTTTTACGACTGTATTCTTGAGATTCTCGGCTATGATCTGAACATCGTTATTGGTGACCGACAGGGTTTCGAGCATCTCATCGGTAGAAGCCACTTTCTTTGTCAACAACATTTCTCCCTCAGCAAGTAATGGCAGTTGCGCATTGCCTGGTGTGATGTTAATGACCTTATTGCCCATGAGCCCTTCACTACCAATTGACGCGGAGGCACCCTGGTGTATGTAGGGTCTCATTTTCACATCAACCAACAAAGTCACCTCAATCGTGGTATCATCAATAACAGCGATCTTACTCACGGTACCCGACTGAATGCCGGAGTACCTGATATTATTGCCCACCATAAGGCCACTGACGTTGCGGAATCTTGCCCGCAATGAATATCCGGAGCCAAAGAAATTCTGATTCTTACCAATGATATATAGTGACACAACAAGGATGAGCACCCCGACTGTGACAAATATTCCTAAGCGGACATTATTTTGGCTATTTGTACTCATGTCACTCAAAAAACTGGTTTATGTTCGGGTCTGATGATCGTTTAAGGTTATCGTAAGTATCAACCGCATAACAAGAACCGTTCACAAGCACCGCGATCCTGTCGGCAGCGCGCTTCACGCATTTCATGTCGTGCGAAATAATGATAGAAGATGTCTTGTATTTTTCCTGTATCTCCTTCATCAACAAGGTTATTTCCTTTCCTGTTATTGGGTCGAGTCCGGTTGTTGGTTCATCATACAATATGATCTCAGGATTCAGGATCAATGTTCTGGCCAACGCTATCCTCTTTTGCATGCCACCTGACAGTTCAGATGGCATCATATTCAGTGTATGTGCCAATCCAACATTCTCCAATGCGTCCATTATCCTGTCCATAGACTCTTTGTAATCAATATTTTTCAGATGCCTGCGCATCGGAAATTCAAGATTCTGCTTAACGGTCATTGAATCGTAGAGGGCATTGCTCTGAAACAAAAAACCAACACGCGATCTTATGTTATCCAGCCCATCGTGATCCAGTGAAAGAACATCTTCTCCCAACACATTTATCGTTCCGCTCTCCGGTCTCATGAGCCCTATCACACATTTGATCAACACCGACTTACCGCTACCCGACCTACCCAACACCACAAGATTCTCGCCTCTTTTCAGATCTACAGTAAACTCATTCAACACCACCTTTTCCCCAAACTTCTTCACAAGCCTGTCTATCGCTATAACCGCATCGGGGTTGTGCCCTTCCATATTTGCCTTTGTCACTTCCATATCAGTTAAGGCCCAGAATGTCGGTGATCTGCACCGCGATCAGGTCTATGATAAACACCATGAGTGAAGAAACAACAACAGCTGAATTGGCCGACCGCCCCACACCTTCGGTTCCCTTAGAGGAATTATACCCTTTGTAACAACCAATAATACCAATGGCAAAGCCAAAGAAAAAAGTTTTGATAAATGCCGGCAAAACATCGCCAAACTGCAACGTCTGAAATACCTGAAAGAAAAACAACCTCAAACTGGTATTCCCTCTGATATTGACGCCGAGATAAGAACCGTATAGGGATATAGCATCAGATATCATGACAAGAACCGGCAACATGAGCGTAGCAGCAGCAACGCGGGTAACAACCAGATACTTGAACGGATTGGTACCTGACACCTCCATCGCATCGATCTGCTCGGTCACTTTCATAGAACCCAACTCGGCACCTATGCTGGAACTTATCTTTCCTGCGAAAATAAGCGCGGTGATCACCGGCCCTATTTCACGCACAATGGCCAGACTGACCATAACCGGCAACTGAGACTCCACGCCGTAAGAAATGAGGGAAGGCCTCAACTGTATGGTAAGCACCAGGCCCATAATGAACCCGGTGATGCCAATGAGTGGCAAGGAATTATAACCAATGAGGTAACACTGACGCAGAAACTGCCTTATCTCGTAACGGGGACGAACCAACTCATGAAAATACCGATAGGTGAACCGGGAAGTGGCTCCGGTCTCATCGAGGTACTTATTAAATGAATCAGGCATTCTCATAAATCGTTCGATGGTCTGTGTCGACCTGAATATTCAGCAAATATACCAATGACTGAGCCGAAAGGCAATGACAAAAGTCATGTACAGAACTGACTCAAATCTACGCCAGAAAAACGTAGAAACAAGGCAAAAAAAAGACCGGAAGCGCACTTCCGGTCTGTTCTAATGACATTTAAAATACTCAAACGGTTCTTTACAGTCGTTGCATTGGTATAATGCTTTGCAGGCAGTGGCACCGAAGCGACTCAACATCACGGTATCATCTGACTGGCAACGGGGGCATTTAATGATGTTATGCCCAAACACGTCATGGTTGCAGGATGAGTGTAGCGGAGGAGCAATACCATATGCCCGCAACTTATCCTTTGCCACGCCACTCATCCAGTCGGTGGTCCAGGCGGGATCCATTACCATTTTCACACGTGCGCCCTTTACTCCATTGTGGGCAAGCGTGGCGAGAATATCAGCTTCAATCATGCCCATGGCCGGACAACCGGTATATGTGGGCGTGAGTATCACCTCGTAACCACTGTCATCAAGCAGCACATCGCGAAGCATACCCATCTCGAATATATTCACGACCGGGATCTCAGGATCAGGTATAACCGATAACATCCTGAAAATATCGTCCTTACTGTGGGCGTGTGTTACCATTTCGCGTCGGGATATGCATGAGGCAAAAACTGCATTTCTGCAAGAATATGACCCAGGTTCTCACTATGAATACCATTGCGACCACCGGTGTGAGTGTACATTGTGGTAGGCACATCCAATGTTGCTTCTTTAAGTATGGCCGAAACATGCTTCACCCAGCTATCTTTTAATGCAGCCGGATCGGGAGCACTGATCGCACTTATCATGGCAGCGTCAGTGGTGTCAGACTCGAACAACTCACTTGCGTAAGGCCACAGATCGTCAACCGCCGCCTGCATCTTTGCGTGACTTTCGGCGGTACCGTCGCCAAGGCGCAAAACCCAATCGGTGGCATGTGACAGGTGGTATTTTATCTCCTTGAGCGTTTTGGCAGCGATAGCTGCAAGTGTAGCATCTTTAGAGGCCACCAGACCACTGTAATAAAAATACTCGAACGCCGACATGTACAGTTCGCGTGCCATGGTGTAAGCAAAATCCTGATTCGGAAGTTCTGTAAGCAGCACATTATAGAAACTCCTTTCACCACGACGGTACGCCAGGTCATCATCAGTTCTGCCCTTACCTTCTATCTGACCGGCATATCCCAGCAGGGCCTGCGCACGACCTATCATATCCAACGCGAAGTTAGTGAGTGCCAGATCTTCTTCCAGAATAGGCGCATTGCTGCACCACTCTGACAAACGATAAGAACGTATCAGTGCATTATCTCCCAAACGGAGACAGTATTTGAACATTACTTCCTGTTGATTCATAACAATTCGGTTTTAGATGGCTTTTGCGCCCTCGGGCATTACGTAAAAGGTTGGCATACGATATGTTTTGTCGTTTGCCGGATCGAAGAACATGTCGTTCTCATCGGGATTTGAAGCGACGATGGCATCGCACGGAACCGCCCAAATACTGGTACCCTCGCCACGGCGGGTGTAGGTATCGCGGGCATTCTGAAGTGCCATTTTTTTATCTGAGGCATGTACACAACCGGCATGCACGAAATTGGCGCCCGGCTTTGACTGGATGAATACCTCCCATTTTTCCAATTGAGTATCTGCTGACATAGAATTAGTTTTTCGATTGAAATAATTGTTTTTCTTTTTTTGCACGATAGGCTTCGGCTGCCTCTCTAACCCATGCCCCCTCGGCATGTACGCGCTTGTGATGATCCATGCGCTGTTTGTTACAAGGACCATTGCCGTTTATCACGTTGTAGAACTCGTTCCAGTCGATAGGACCATGATCGTAGTGCCCACGGGCTTCATTCCACTTCAGGTCCTTGTCGGGAATTGTTAGTCCAATCACTTCAGCCTGCTGAACAGTCTTATCAATGAACTTAGCCCTCAATTCATCATTTGACTGGCGCTTGATCTTCCACTTGAAGGCGTCACCTGAACGTGGCGACTCGCTATCGTGCGGGCCGAACATCATGAGCGCGGGCCACCACCAACGGTTCATGGCGTCCTGTGCCATCTCGCGTTGGTCGGCAGTGCCAGCCATCATTTTTGCCATGATCTCGTACCCCTGACGCTGATGAAAACTCTCTTCTTTACAGATCCTCACCATGGCACGGCTATATGGACCATAAGACGTACGCTGCAGCGACACCTGATTCACGATAGCAGCACCATCGACCAGCCAACCAATGGCACCGATATCGGCCCAATTGAGCGCAGGATAATTGAAGATATTGGAGTATTTAGCTTTGCCCGAATGTAGCTGCTCTATCATTTCAGTACGCGAGATACCCAACGTCTCGGCGGCACTATACAGGTAAAGACCATGCCCACCCTCGTCCTGAATCTTGGCAAGGAGGATCTGCTTTGCCCTTAGTGATGGGGCGCGTGTTATCCAGTTGCCTTCGGGCTGCATACCTATCACTTCGGAATGCGCGTGTTGCGATATCTGCCTGATGAGGTGTTTGCGGTACGCATCGGGCATTTTGTCTTTTGGCTCTATGGCATCGTCGCGACCGATCTTTTCCTCAAAACTCTTCAGAAGATCGACCTGAACGGTAGTTTGTTCCTGCAATTCCATTTTGTATATGTTTTAATGCGGTGAAAAAGATAAATTAAAGCGTACCTCTTCTTGCCTGTTCAGCCTCTATTGATTCGAACAGTGCCTGGAAGTTGCCCTTACCGAAAGACTTAGCACCTTTGCGCTGAATGATCTCGAAGAACATTGTAGGCCTGTCTTCTACGGGTTTTGTGAATATCTGAAGCAGGTATCCTTCTTCGTCTCTATCAACCATAATACCGAGGCTCTTCAACAACTCAAGATCTTCGGCGATCTGCCCTACCCTGTTCGGAACAGTATCGTAGTAAGTGCCCGGCACATGCAGGAACTCAACACCGCGTCGTCTCATCTCAGAGATAGTGAAAACGATATCATCTGTAGCAACAGCAATGTGCTGGCAACCCGGGCCACCATAGAAATCAAGATATTCTTCAACCTGCGACTTTTTAATGCCTACTGCAGGCTCATTGATGGGAAACTTGATGCGACCATTGCCGTTACTCATCACCTTACTCATAAGTGCTGTATACTGAGTAGAAATGTCTTTGTCGTCAAAAGTGACAAGATTAGCAAAACCCATTGTGCGTGCGTAGAAATCGGCCCATTTGTTCATTGACCCCAACTCCACGTTGCCTACCATATGGTCTATGTACTTAAGACCTGTAGGCGCGGGATTGTATTCAGAGTTCCACGACTCATAACCAGGCAGAAACACCCCCTTGTAGTTCTTGCGCTCTACAAAAATGTGAACGGTCTCACCATAGGTGTGAATACCGGCACGAACCACTTCGCCATGTTGATCCTTCTCTACTCTCGGTTCGAAAAAAGACTTCGCACCACGGGAGGTAGTTTCGTTGTAGGCAACGCGGGCATCGTCTACCCAAAGTGCTATCACCTTCACGCCGTCGCCATGCTTCCTGATATGGTCCGCAACTTCACCTTCGGGCACCATTGGTGTGGTGAGTACCAACCTTATTTTATCCTGTACCAGCACATAAGACGTGCGGTCTTTAACGCCTGTTTCCAATCCGCAGTAAGCCAGCGACTGGAAGCCAAAAGCTGTTTTGTAATAGTGAGCCGACTGCTTGGCGTTGCCAACGTACAACTCTACGTAATCAGTACCATTGATAGGCAGAAAATCTTCAGCTTTATCGAAGATCTTCTCTATACCGTAATTGAAGTTTTTTACTTCTGTAAGATTTGCAGTACTCATTTTCTATGATTTAATTTATTCGGTTAACCATGATTTATAATAACCATCTACTTCTATGGCCAATGCCTCTTTAGTGATGTTCACCGGTTGGAACGGATCTATCATCACTGCCAGTTCTTTTGTTTCCTTCTGACCAATGCTCCGTTCTATCGCGCCCGGATGCGGACCGTGCGGAATGCCGCCCGGATGCAAAGTGATCTGTCCGGCTTTAATATTGTTGCGGCTCATGAAATCACCGTCCACATAATACAGCAACTCATCGCTGTCGATATTACTGTGGTGATATGGTGCCGGAATAGCATCAGGATGGTAGTCATAAAGACGGGGAACGAAAGAACAGATCACGAAATTTCTGCTCTCAAACGTCTGATGAATAGGCGGAGGCAAATGTATGCGACCTGTGATCGGCTCGAAATTGAAAATGGAAAACGTGTAGGGATAATGATAACCATCCCAACCAGCCACGTCGAACGGATGGTTTATGTAAGTGTAGGGGAACATCATTCCCTTCTTCTTGATAAAAATATCGAACTCGCCCTTTTCATCGTGAGTCCTCAGATCCTGAGGGCGTTTGATATCGCGCTCGCAGAACGGAGAATGTTCCAACAACTGACCAAAGTCGTTGCGGTAACGGCGCGGCGTGAAGATGGGATCGGGCGACTCTACGAAGAGTATCTTGTTGTCTTCATCATTGAATCTGATCTGATAGACCGTTCCACGGGGAATAACAATGTAGTCGCCGTATTTGAATGGGAGGCTTCCGTACATAGTATCTACCACGCCGCTTCCTTTGTGAATGAACAGCATTTCATCAGCATCGGCGTTCTTATAGAAGTATTCAGTTGACTTCTTCGGAGCAGCCAGGCCGATCTGCATAGCAGCGTTCACAAAAAGCACCTTGCGGCTTTTGATGTAGTCTTCTTCCGGTTTTATGTCAAACCCGTTAAAGCTCATGGCATTCAGACCATTCTCAATAGCTATCTCAGGCTTAACAGAATATGGCTGGCCTTTTTGCTTTACACAAGTAGGTGGATGCAAGTGGTAAACGAGCGAGGAGAGACCTGCAAATCCCTGCGTGCCTACTAACTCTTCCTGATACAATTTTCCGTTTGGCTGGCGACTTACCACGTGGCGCTTATCGGGAATTACTCCCAGTGTATGATAAAATGGCATTAATTAGAAATTTTACAGACAAACGTACCCAACCCACCAGGCGCCAATTATGACGCAGGACACACAGCAACATGATATTGGTCAGATTGTCAAAAAAATATGACCTGAGACAGCATATAAAAAAAAGAGGGATTTCTATTTTTATTCGGCTATCATTGCACACCAATAAAGATGCCGGCAGAAACAACACATCGCTACTTTGTTCTGAACAAACCATACAACATGGTTTCTCAGTTCGTGAGCCAGGAAAAAGTGAATCTTCTGGGCGACATTGACTTTGACTTTCCCGAGGGAACACACGCTATCGGGCGGCTGGATAAATTATCAGAAGGACTGCTGATACTTACAACTAACAAGAAGGTAACCAGATTGCTGTTCAACAGTCCGACACCTCATACCCGCACCTACATGGTGAGGGTGCTGAATATTGTGAGCGATGAGACTGTTGAAAAGATCAAAAATGGTTTGGACATAGTGGTAGACGAAGGTAAAATTTACACGACCCGTGCGTGCGATGCAGAGATTGTGAAAAATCCTCCCCTGCCACCGCACCAGTTGGAACTGAGGGCATTCATTCCGCATACGTGGCTGAAGATAACCCTCACAGAAGGAAAATTTCACCAGATCAGAAAGATGGTGGCGGCTGTGCACCACCAATGCAGGCGCCTGGTGCGCACCTCGATAGAAGGGCTCGAACTGGGAGATCTTCCTCCGGGCCACATCCGGGAGTATGAAGAAAGTGAGTTCTTCTCCTTGCTGAAGATCAACGATTATAAGTAACGGAACCAATTCCGTCCGTCTCAAGCCCCTCCGATTAGCACCGAATCGAAATATTTTGTTACTTTATGGTTGGTTTCCCCAAGATGTATAAGATCCTACTATACATATCGTTATTTGCTTCAGCATCTTATTGCTCCGCACAGAAGGAGACGGATACATTCAAACTGTACTTCGACCTGAACGTACCTACGCTGAACCAAAAGATGGAGAAAAAAATAGATCTGCTTATATACAACGACAAGATCCTGTCGGGTAGTGGAGTTACTATTGTGGGATATGCCGACTACCTTGGATCTGAGAAACACAACATGGAACTTTCCATGAAAAGGGCACAGAACGTAAAGGACTACCTTGTTAAGTATGGTATCAACGAAAAGGACATAACCCTGTGTGTTGGAAAAGGCAAAGTGGACAGGAAGGGAATGAACGACCCCGGAGGCTACCCAATCGATCGCCGTGTGGATATTGTGATGAACAATTATACCGGCAAGTCGGTGACGGACAAAAAGAAAAACAAGAAGGACACCATTCGCCGGGTAAACGTGACCAATATCGACGAGATCAAAAACATGAGATCAGGAACGGTAGTAAAACTCAAGAACGTCTACTTCCCTGCCGACCGGCATGTAATGAAGCCTGAGTCGATGGAAGCACTGGAGAAACTTTATTCTGTACTAAAGAACAACCCCAACCTCAAGATCAGTATTGAGGGTCACGTGTGCTGTGTTCGCGACGCGCCGGATGCACTTGACATAGACACCTACGAGCCACATCTATCAGTAAACAGGGCAAAGGCTATCTACAACTACCTGGTAGAAAAGGGCATAGACCCGGGGCGACTGACATATGTTGGATACGGCCGCAGGCGCCCTGTCATAGACTTGGAACAAAGTGAGGAAGACGCTGAGAAAAACAGGCGTGTGGAGATCCGTATCACCGATAATAAGTAATAAGACTACCCTACCTTATGGAAGGAAACCCTGTTTCCCAACCAACTTTCCTTAAGAGGTACCAGCCAATTCTCCATCAGACTTTTCTTGTCGATAACAACGTTGTTGAAAACCGGAGTGTCTTCATCAATGTACCCCTTCTCGATCGCATATTGAACCTGATTGAACGGTAGCATCTCTGACTTGCCTTTTACCAGGAATGTGATCATCATCCTATCAAAAAAATTGACATCGTACTGCTTTTCAAGGCTCTTGATAACACGCACAGAACTATCGGTACTACAGCCACTAACAGGCTCAACACCTTCATCGGCCATTACTACGACAAACTGCCTGAATAACAAACCGGCCCACCCTTTTACCGGAGTGCCATGGCTTTGCCAATGTGCATAAAAATGATGAAGCTGCTCATTTACCTCCAGAGCCTCTTTTTCAATAAACGCCCTGCTGCATTGATATACCCAAACACGCGAAGAATCGGGAAAATCGGCGGGTATAAGATCCTTTAAAATCTCTGATTGCATGGTGCAAAATTACTGAAGAACAGTAAATACACCTACGCTTGTCTCAGAATGTTGTGACCAATGGTACATTCAAGGCACCTTTTTGAGGAACAATAGTTGTTATACAATTGTAACAGTGCCTGCGACTGAGCGCCATTGACTACATCCCAGCCATTCTCCTGCCATATCCGGATGATCTTATTTTCTTCAGCAGGTACTTCTTCAAGCAATTGTAATGCCCGTTCGCGAAGCACTTCTGTATCCTGTCTGGACGCATATAAAAACTGTATGGGCGCAATAGTATTAATGATGATATTCTCTATCGAAGTTCGCCCCAAGGCCTTTGAGGCCCCATGTTCCGCAACTGAATCGAAGCGAAAATGTGCGTCCCAATATTCGCTCGCCTTCACGTCAAGTAAGGGAAGGATCTCCTTTACAGAATGAGTCTCTATGATCTGCGAAAACAAATGGACCGATCGCTGCACTAGGGCAGCAAATTGCGCTATTCTGACGGTAGGAAAATTGGCTGGTCGCATGCGCATGAACTTCCAAAGCGCCTTGTTTACCGGTTTAAGAGAATATTTCTTTCTCAAATAATCATACTCTTTTTGCAGCTGGCGCGGATAGTCGTCGGTAAAATCTTCATCAAGCATACCTGCCTGCCCAAAAAACAGCGCTTCCAACTGCATCAAATCATCTTTATGCCTTGTCGGGATATTGATGGGAAGAGACTGAGCGAGCAAAAGAAAAGGTGTCGCATTTGTCTTGAACCCGAAGTTTGCCGCGAGCCTCCAGTACAATAAATTACGCCAGTCATCGGCAGAGTTATTTAGCAGCACATTCCATTCACCAAGCTTTTGCTCCCATCTTTCGGCAAGCAATCTACTCAACCATCCTTCTTTGGTAATTGTCTTCACTACCTGATGCCTGCCTGCGCAGGGCAATTGCATATCTGTATTTACCAGGTCGGAGTATTTTGCAATTATAGAATCTGTAATGGCGTGAGATAGGACCAGAACAGGCGTATTGACCGGAGCATGGTCTATATCGTTTTCAAAAACCACGTGCAGCACAAGGTTTTTGTATGCCGGGTCGTCATCGTGCCCATGTTTTATCCAGTCTGAACTTCGCACATGGATCTCGACGTTTCCAACCAACGTTGTGGCGCCCACCTTTACCCGTGCTTCACTGAAATCGGGGCCTGAATCGCGGTTAAGGCGGCCGGGATGAATGACTACGAGATCTTCACCGGATATGGTGCGGAGACCCACTGTATTGTACAAGCTATGTTGCCATAAAAACTGCAGCAGCTTTTCGTTCATGGTATCAATAATATAGAACCATGAAAATAAGTCAAATCTTCGGCATCAGGAACAAAGCCGAATACGAACCTAACGGAAAA
>JACSRV010000244.1 GCA_014879545.1 Chitinophagaceae bacterium
GCCGTGGTGGTCGCCATCGGCACATTCATTGACACAGGCGATGATAGCGGCTACCGGCAGAGGTGATTTGGTATGTATCTTCTGTAGAATTTCCTTCGCTTTACCGAGCAGATCGGTGGGTGCCACCACGTGGTTCACAAGACCTGCGGCCTTGGCGTCGTCGGCACCTATCATGTCGGCGGTAAGGAGCATTTCCATAGCTCTTCCTTTGCCCACAAGGCGGGTGAGGCGTTGTGTACCACCATAACCGGGAATGAGGCCTAAATTAACCTCAGGCTGGCCGAATTTGGCATTAGATGAAGCAATGCGGAAGTGGCAGGCCATAGCCAACTCGCAACCGCCACCCAGGGAGAAGCCATTGACAGCCGCTATGATGGGTTTTGGGCAGTTCTCTATCTTATCGAAAACCAATTCGCGACCACGTTTGGCGATAGCCTCTCCGCCATCGGGACCAATAGATGTGAATTCGCTGATATCGGCACCGGCAACAAATGCTTTTTCGCCCGAGCCGGTAATGATTGCTGATCGTATGTCGGGGTTGGTGTACACTTCTTCAAGCGCTTTTCCCAGATCGCCCACAACATCTCGATTGAGTGCATTCATTTTATCGGGGCGGTTGATGGTGATAATCAGCGTACCGTTCTCCAGTTCTGTAAGTATAGTGTTGTACATCTTTGTTGATGTTGAATATTTATAAAAGTTCTTTTCTGTGTTCTGATACCCAGTTGTTTATATATGCTGCGATATCTACTGTAGAAGTTCCGGGAGGGAAGAGGTCGCCCACGCCCATTTCTTTGAGCTGCTTCATGTCCTCATCAGGAATGATGCCTCCGCCGGTAAGCAATACGTTTTCGAGACCCTTCTCTTTCATCAGCTGCATTACCCGCGGGAACACAGTCATGTGGGCCCCACTGAGAATGCTTATGCCCAACGCATCCACGTCTTCCTGAAGGGCAGTGTTCACTACCATTTCGGGGGTTTGGCGCAGACCTGTGTAGATCACCTCCATACCCGCATCGCGGAGTGCTGTTGCGATAACTTTTGCGCCTCGGTCGTGGCCATCGAGGCCCACTTTGGCTACCAATACCCTGACCGGGCGTTTCCTTTCAGTACTCATTGAGCTTAATTAGGGTTGTAAAAGTAATGATTTATGGCTGTTTTGCGTACCCAAACGGGCTGAAAAAACAAAGCCCCCGATAATAACCGGGGGCTTTGAATGTGCGTATAAAATGATTAGTTCTTGAACTGAGGAATGAGGTCCTGAGCCAGTTTCACCAGTTTGGCGATACCATCTTCAGGCAGATTTCCTTTTTTGAACTCTTTCAGAACGTCAGAGTGCTTCAGTTCCATCTGCTGGAGGAACATTTCTTCGAATGCGCGAACATTCTTAACAGGTACCTCGCGGATGAGGTTGTTTGTACCCAGGTAGATGATAGCAACCTGCTTCTCTACTGAATATGGGTTGAACTGAGCCTGTTTCAGGATCTCCACGTTACGGCTACCTTTGTCGATAACGTTTTTGGTAGCAGCATCGAGGTCGCCACCGAATTTAGAGAACGCTTCCATTTCGCGGTAGAGGGCCTGGTCGAGTTTCAGTGTACCTGCTACCTTCTTCATGGATTTGATCTGAGCGTTACCACCCACGCGGCTTACAGAGATACCCACGTTGATGGCGGGACGGATACCGGCGTTGAAGAGGTTTGATTCGAGGAATATCTGACCATCGGTGATCGAGATCACGTTTGTCGGGATATATGCTGATACGTCACCTGCCTGAGTTTCGATGATAGGAAGAGCGGTAAGTGAACCGCCACCTTTCACGAGGTGCTTGATGCTTTCAGGAAGATCGTTCATTTTGCTGGCAACGTCATCGTTATTGATCACCTTCGCAGCACGCTCGAGGAGGCGGCTGTGGAGATAGAATACGTCACCAGGGTAAGCCTCACGTCCCGGAGGGCGGCGAAGCAGCAGAGACACCTCACGGTAAGCCACCGCCTGCTTAGAAAGGTCATCATAGATAACCAGTGCCGGACGACCTGTATCGCGGAAGAACTCGCCGATAGCGGCACCTGCGAACGGAGCGTAGAACTGAAGTGGAGCAGGGTCTGATGCAGAAGCCGCAACTATGGTTGTATAAGCCATAGCGCCGTTGTCTTCGAGTGTCTTCATCACACCTGCTACTGTAGAAGCTTTCTGTCCGATAGCGACGTAGATACAGTAAACAGGCTTGCCTGCAGCGTAGAATTCTTTTTGATTGATGATGGTGTCGATACAGATAGCAGTTTTACCTGTCTGACGGTCACCGATCACAAGCTCGCGCTGGCCACGACCGATAGGGATCATGGCGTCGATCGCCTTGATACCTGTCTGCAGTGGTTCTTTAACCGGCTCACGGTAGATAACGCCCGGAGCTTTACGCTCGAGTGGCATCTCGTACAGGTCGCCTGCGATAGGACCTTTACCATCGATAGGCTCACCAAGTGTGTTTACAACGCGGCCAACCATACCATCGCCTACTTTAATAGACGCGATCTTGTTGGTGCGGCGTACTTTGTCGCCCTCGCGGATGCCTATGTATTCACCCATGAGTACGACACCTACGTTGTCTTCTTCAAGGTTGAGGGCGATAGCTTTAACGCCGTTCGCGAACTCAACAAGTTCACCCTGACGTACGCCTGTGAGGCCATACACGCGGGCGATACCGTCGCCTATCTGCAATACGGTACCTACTTCTTCAAGGCTGGCGCCACCGTCTATCTGGGCCAGTTGCTGGCGTAAGATCGCCGATATTTCATCCGGTTTGATATCAACCATATACTAAAGATTCAAAAGTTTAAAAGTACAATTTCTTTATTCTCAGCAGGTGGACTTGCGACCGCCTGCAGGTCATTACATTTTTGTTTCGTAAGTATGGTCAATGATACGTGACCGTACGTCGTTGAGTTTTTTCTTTACGCTGCTATCAAAAAGTTTATCGCCCACCTCGAGAACGAAACCGCCTATGAGGCTTGAATCGACAGCAGTCTGCAGGTTCATGGTGTCATTCGGCATGTAGGTAGCGACCTTGGCAACTATGTTGTTCTTAACAGAATCGCTGACTGGAATCGCTGTGGTAAGTTTCACCGTGCGGATATTCTTCAGGATATTGTATTGTTCAATAAACGCCTCAGCAATCTCTGGGAGATTCTGTTCACGTCCTTTGGCAACCAGCAAAGTAATGAAGCCTTTAGTGAGTTCGTTGAGGTTCTGGCTTTTCAGCACAGCGAAAAGGACGGCCAATTTCTTGTCGCCTTTTACCACCGGGCTTTCGAGCATCAGTGTGAACTCCGGGCTGATCTTGCATACCTGGTGCAGCGTGCGCATGTCGCTAAGTACGGCCTCAAGGCTGTTTTTCTCAACAACGAGGTCCAGTATCGATTTCGCATAGCGCGACGCAAGACGGGGATTTTGCATTGTTTATATTTTATTGTTTTCCGGCCCATGTGCAGTTTTTCCGCACGGAGGGCGCAGGGGTATTAGTTCAGTTTAATATCTTCGGACAACAGCTGCATGTATGCCTCCTGGCCTTTAGAGGCAGCGAGTTCCTGACGAAGGATCTTACCGGCAACTTCAACAGCGAGATTGCCTATTTCGTTCTTCACTTCAGTAAGCGCTGCATTCTTTTGCTGCTGGATCTGAAGCTGAGCGTCAGCGATGATCTTATTGGCTTCGTACTTGGCTTGTTCCTTAGCCTCATTGATCATACGGTCTTTAATCTCTTTAGCTTCTTTCAGCATGGTGCTGCGCTCTTCGCGTGCCTGAGCCATGAGTTTTTCGTTCTCAGACTTCATTTGAGCCATTTCTGCCTTAACGCGCTGAGCAGTTGCGATAGAATCGGCTATGCCTTTCTCGCGCTCGCCGAGTGAACTCAGGATCGGGCCCCATGCGAATTTGCGGAGGATAAAGAAAACAGCAAGAAATGCTATGAGTGTCCAGAAGAATAAACCGAGTTCCGGGGTGAGTAAATCCATCTCGAAATGTAGTTAAATGGTTAAATTATTAGTTTTTTATAAAACTCTGTACGATCAGAGTTTTTAGGGGCTATCGGAAAGGATAGCCTCATTTTGATTGTTTTAAATAACTGCATCCTCTGCCCTGTGCGTCGGATGCAGTTACTAGTCGCTTGACCTTACATTACGATAGCGAGGATGCCCGCGATAACCGCGAACAGCGCAACACCTTCTACGAACGCTGCAGTCAGGATCATGTTTGCGCGGATGTCACCAGCAGCTTCAGGCTGACGAGCGATAGACTCAACAGCACCGCGACCGATCTGACCGATACCAACACCTGCACCAAGTGCAGCGATACCGGCGCCGATTGCACCACCTGCTTTAGCGATTCCTGCCGCTTCCAACATAATTGTGTTCATTAAAACTGACATGTTACTATGGTTTTTGATTAAAAAAACTTTTTATAATGTGGACTTCCGAATTAAGGGTACTCTCCTGTGGTTCTTTCGTCCTGTTTTATTTCATTTGTTATTCTTGCTGTGGCTTCGACAATCACTTAGTGATGCGCAGCTTCAGCGTGTGCTTCATCGTGACCATGACCTTCTTCTATGGCCTGTCCGATAAACACCGCCGTGAGGTTGGTGAATATGAACGCCTGAATAGCTGCAACCAACAATTCGAGGAAGAACATGAACACTGCGAAAACCAATGATACCGGTACGAAGCCCACTCCAACACCTTTGCTTAGCGCTCCGAATATAAATATCAGTGAGATAACACACAAAATTACGATGTGACCTGCAAGAATGTTTGCGAAAAGACGGATTGTCAACGCAACAGGCTTAATGAATAAAGAAATGATCTCGATCGGAACCAACAGGAATTTGATACCTGTAGGTACTCCGGGAGGGTTCAGCAGGTGACCCCAGAAATGTGAGTTTGCCCTCACGACCATTACTATAAAAGAGATGAGTGACAGACACAGTGTAACAGCAATGTTACCGGTGAAGTTGGCGCCACCCGGAAGAAGTCCCAAAAGGTTGTTTACCCATATAAAGAAGAAGACGGTGAGCAACATAGGGAGGTATTTCGCATATTTATGACCCAAATTTGGTTTAGCTACCTCGTCGCGTATGAAGAATATAGCTACTTCGAGTGCGTTCTGGAATCCTTTTGGTGCTGCAATCTCGCCCTTTTTGTATTTTTTTGCCGCAGAGGTCATCAGCATAAGGATAATGATGACACTGAAAATCATTGAAAGGACATTCTTGGTGATAGAGAAGTCGTAAACCTGAGACCCGTCTTCAGACTTGATCTTCTCCTTCATGTTTTTTTCGACGTAAAGGCCATCATAAGAAGTGTTGCTAATATGGTTGCCTGCCTCGTCGAGGTACCAACCACCATGAAATTTTCCATATGAAAACACTGAAAGGCCTTTTCCCGGACGATAGACAATCACCGGTAGCGGCATAGCAATCTCTTTCTCGTGACCGTTTTCGCCTTCAAGGCTGAAAAGGTGCCATTCGTGAGAATCTGAAACGTGGCCAAAAACCAGTTCTGTAATATTTATACCTTTTTTTTCTTCGTGAGCACCTTCTGTGCCTTCAACGTGGGCAATTTCATGATTTTCCGCTTCCTGTGCGAAAGAGGAATTTGTGAATCCCAACAGCCCGAAAGCCAGAATCAATAAGGGAAAGAGACGTTTGAAACTCATTACCGTTTCGAAATTTTGCGCAAAGATATGGGTTTTAATTTCAAAACACCAGTTTTGGGGTTATAAATAATTCTGCTGATGCAGGATGTGGTGAGGGTGTAAAGGGCAGTTATTTGAAAATGTTGTATTTTATAATGCAATACAACGCTCGGAAGGCATCTTTCATGCCTATCTTCTTTCCTTCTTCATAGGTGCGTCCGTAATAGGAGATACCGACCTCGTAGATACGGATCTTGGGGATGCGGGAGATCTTGGCGGTCACCTCGGGTTCGAAACCGAAGCGTTTTTCCTTCAGTTTGATACCCTGGATGATCTCGCGGCGGAACATCTTATAGCATGTTTCCATATCTGTAAGATTCAGATTGGTGAACATGTTTGATGCCATAGTGAGCCAACGGTTGCCGATAGAGTGCCAGAAGAAAAGAATGCGGTGTGGTTTTCCACCCATGAAGCGGGAGCCGTAAACTACATCGGCAAACCCATTGATCATAGGTTTGAGCAGTACATTGTATTCTTCGGGGTCATATTCGAGATCGGCATCCTGAATGACCACATAGTCTCCGGTGGCTTTTTCGATACC
>JACSRV010000078.1 GCA_014879545.1 Chitinophagaceae bacterium
TGTGCTCATCTCTTCAAACAACAAAAAAACAAACAATTCTCCCTTCCCACAATTATTCCGCTTGATCCGAAAAAATGTTGGACCGGCCACAAATAAAAAAGCCAGCCTGAGAACAGGCCAGCCCCTATAAACCCTATCACCATGAAAACTTCTTAAAACTCTGAAGTAAAATATATTATTCGAGTTGTTGTTTCAGATTTACAATGTAAAAGTACAGAAGGAAATTTCTATTTGCAAAATTTTTCTTGACTTTTACGAGGTAATAACAAAATTAGCAGGTATCAGCCTGCTAATTTTGTTATTATTTTTTCTTTTTAGGTGAAAACATCGCCAACATACGGCGTCCTTCCATCTTCGGCATTGATTCAAGCGTGCCAAATTCAGACATACGCTCGGCAAATTTCAGCAGCAGCAGTTCTCCGCGCTCCTGGAACATGATTGCCCTTCCTTTGAACTGAACGTAACATTTTACTTTGTTACCCTCTTGCAGAAAGTTTTCAGCATGTTTTGCCTTGAAATCAAAGTCGTGATCATCAGTGTTCGGCGTGAAGCGTATTTCTTTCACCTCCGACTGTTTTGCTTTCGCCTTCTGCTCTTTATCTTTTTTCTTTTTCTCGTAAAGGAACTTTTTATAGTCGATAAGCCTGCACACCGGCGGAACCGCGTTTGGTGATATCTCTACAAGGTCCACTTCCTTTTCCTGCGCCCATTTCAAGGCCTGAGCCAGCGGATAAATGCCCGGCTCTATATCTTCACCTATCACGCGCACTTCCGGCGCTGTGATCTCGTTGTTGAGACGGTGCTCATTCTGAGGCACTCGGGGCCTGAAAAAAGGTTTTGGTTTTGGTCTTTTCTGCATTAATGCTTTTTATGTTTATCAGACAAAATTAGATTATTTGTTCATCAATATGGCAATTCAACCATACAAATTTTAGGCGCTTTAGCCTTTGCGTTTTCCTTTTATCTGCTCGTTCACAATATTTTTTATCTCGTCGCTGAAGGCGGCCACCGGCATAGAACCTTTGTCGCCTTCTCCGTGTTTACGAACAGAAACCGTGCCGTCAGCAGCTTCTTTTTCGCCTACTATCAGCATATACGGGGTCTTCATCAGCTCCGTGTCACGGATCTTGCGACCTATTTTTTCGCTCCTCTCGTCCAGCTCAGCACGAATGTCGGCTGCTTTCAGTTGCGCGGCTACCTGGTGCGCATATTCGCTGTATTTGTCGCTGATAGGCAATATCATTACCTGAAGCGGTGCCAGCCACAACGGCAGGTTGCCGCCGCAGTGTTCCAGCAACACGGCTATGAATCGCTCCATGCTGCCAAACGGTGCACGGTGGATCATTACCGGGCGTTTGCGGGTATTGTCCACATCCACATATTCCAGTTCAAAACGCTCAGGCAGGTTGTAGTCTACCTGAATCGTTCCCAGCTGCCATTTGCGTCCCAGTGCGTCGCGCACCATGAAGTCGAGCTTAGGGCCATAGAATGCCGCTTCGCCGTATTCTATAACGGTGTTCAGTCCTTTCTCCTTCGCTGCATCTATGATGGCCTGCTCTGCAATTGCCCAGTTCTCTTCAGAGCCTATGTATTTACTACGGTCTTCCTGATCGCGCAAAGACACCTGTGCTGTATATTCGGTAAAGCCGAGTGATTCAAACACATACAGTACCAGATCTATCACCTTCTTGAACTCTGCAGATACCTGTTCCGGCATACAGAACAGGTGGGCGTCGTCCTGAGTAAAGCCACGTACACGGGTGAGGCCGTGTAGTTCGCCGCGCTGCTCGTAACGGTATACAGTTCCGAACTCGGCAAGACGCAACGGCAGATCTTTATAAGAACGCGGAGATGACTTGTATATCTCGCAGTGGTGCGGGCAGTTCATTGGTTTCAGCATGAACTCTTCGCCTTCCTGCGGAGTAGTGATGGGGCGGAAACTGTCTTTGCCATACTTCTCCCAGTGACCTGAAGTGACATACAATTGCTTGCTGCCGATGTGCGGAGTGATAACAGGCAGATATCCGGTCTCCAGCTGCGCACGCTGCAGGAATTGCTGCAGCCTTTCGCGCAGCATTGCCCCCTTCGGCAACCACAACGGCAGACCGCTGCCCACTTTTTCAGAGAAGGTGAACAACTCCAGTTCCTTACCCAGCTTGCGGTGGTCGCGTTTCTTAGCTTCCTCCATCATGGTCACATACTCGTCCAGTTCTTTCTGGGCAGGGAAGGTGATACCATAGATGCGGGTGAGCATTTTATTCTTTTCGTTACCGCGCCAATAAGCACCGGCAATATTGGTAAGCTTCACAGCTTTGATGGTGCCTGTTGATGGAATGTGCGGGCCACGGCACAGATCGGTGAAGTTGCCCTGAGTGTAGAAAGTGATGCTGCCATCCTCAAGTCCTTCCAGCAGTTCCAGCTTGTACTGGTCGCCTTTTTCGGCAAAGTAGGCTATCGCTTTGTCTTTTGGTACATCCTGACGAACATAGGTGCTGTTGGTCTTGGCCAGCTCATTCATTTTGTCTTCTATCTTCTTCAGGTCTTCATCGCCTATAGTACGGTCGCCCAGGTCTATATCGTAGTAGAAACCTTGCTCAATAGAAGGTCCGATACCGAATTTAACACCCGGATAAAGCGCTTCAAGAGCCTCGGCCATAAGGTGGGCGGATGAGTGCCAGAACGTAGATTTTGCATTCTTGTCGTCCCACGTCAGCAATTTGAGGGAAACGTCGTTGTTGATGGGGCGGGCAGAGTCCCAAACCTCGCCATTCACTTCGGCTGCAAGTACTTTCCTTGCCAACCCTTCGCTGATTGATTTTGCTACATCAGCGGAACTTGTTCCTGCGGCATATTCTCTTACCGAGCCGTCAGGCAATGTTATTTTTATCATATTGGATAATTAAACAGCAAAAACTTACAAACGTTTCTGCCGGATGCCAAATGTAGTAAGTATTACGTACATTTTTTGCTAAATGTGTCGGGTGCCGGGCAAAGAGTATCTGCCGGCAGTTTTTGACCGGATATCGGTGTTTTTGCAACAAGATGCCCTGTTTATTTAGCCGTTGCTATCATCACCTTCTTGTTCTTGATCTTCTCGTTGCGGATGAGATGAAGTGCATGGGTGGCCTTCGATTTCCTTATCGCCACAAAAGAAAAGAAGTCTTTCACCTCTATCAGGCCGATGTCTTCCTTCTTCAGAGCGCCTTTGTGGGCCAGGAAGCCTACAATATCCACTTTGTTCACCTTGTCTTTTTTGCCGGCAGCAATAAAGAGCGTCACCCATTGCGGGGCCTCAGGTAGCGACGCTTCTGTGTCGGGCTCAAGTTCGGCAACATCTCCTGTTATGTAGTCGGGCATGGTCTCATCGGGACCGAGCAACATGATGGCAGTACCCGAGGCATCCATACGTGCCGTACGCCCGTTGCGGTGGGTATAACTTTCTTCGTTTTCGGGCAGGTGATAGTGGATGATGTAGCGTATGTGCGGAATATCCAGTCCGCGTGCAGCAAGGTCGGTGGTCACCAGAAAGTTCACGGTGCCGTTGCGGAACTTGCAGAGGGCGGCATCGCGTTGCTGTTGTTCCATGCCGCCATGGTAGAAGGTGCATACGATCCCTTTTTCAGATAGCAGTCGGGCGGTACGTTCCACTGCTTCTCTGTGGTTGCAGAAAATGATAGTAGAGCGGTTGCCCAAAGTGCATAACAGCTGAAACAGCGTGTCAGACTTGTCTCTGTCCGGCGAATGGGTCACTTTCACTTCCAGTCGGTGCGCAGGGGCTTCATCGGTCGGCAGGAAGTTGAGTGTGATCAGATTATCAAATTTGAGAACGTCTATAAGCATAGGGGCTTGCGTGGCAGAGGTAAGTACCCTGCGCTGCACTGCCGGCAAGGATGAAACTACAAAGCTCATCTCTTCCTCAAAGCCCAGTTCCAGTGTTTTGTCATATTCGTCCAGCACCAGCGTGGTTATGCTGTGCGTGGTAATGTTGCCCCGGCGGATGTGATCGCCCAGTCGGCCGGGCGTGCCCACTATCACCGCAGGCGGCTGAATGAGATTATTTTCCTCGGTCTCGCGCAGGTGCCCGCCATAACAAGCAGTGATCTTTATACCTGTGCCCATGCTGCGGAACACCTGTTCTATCTGCTGTGCCAGCTCGCGCGAGGGCACTACTATCAACGCCTGAGTGGTTGCAACCGATGCATCAAGCCCCTGCACTATGGGTAAAAGAAAAGCCAGCGTCTTACCTGACCCTGTGGGCGACAATAGCATGATATCGCTATCTCCGCCGGCAGCAGCACCTATGGCCGCCTCCTGCATGGGGTTGAGGGCCTTGATGCCTAATTGCTTAAGAATGCTGTCTGCAGAGATGTTTTGGTGTTTCATTGGCGCAAAGGTAGGTGTTCGCCGGTGGCGAAGTAGTTAAATTGTGGAGAGAAGCGTATAGTCGTGAATATCACCCAAGATACTTTCCGACTATCGGTACCCTTCTTCCTATACCAAAAGCCTTGGGCGATACCCGGATAATGGGGCAGAACTGGTTGCGTTTGTACTCGTTCATATTCACAAGGCGCAGGATGCGTGCCACCAATGCCGCATTGTGCCCCAGCGCAATGATCTCGGCCGGGCCCTTTCTTTCCTCAATGTAGTGATACAGGATGGGATCCAACTCGCTGTATTCAGGCAGACTGTCACTATCCTTTTGGCCGGGGCGTAGTTCCGCGCTCGGGGCTTTGTCTATAATGTTCTGCGGAATGATCTCTTTATCGCGGTTTATGTATCGGGCCAGCACATATACCTGAACTTTGTACAGGTCGCCCAGCACACCGAGGCCCCCGGCCATGTCGCCATAGAGCGTTCCGTAGCCGGTAGATAGTTCGCTTTTGTTGGAGGTATTCAGTAGTATGTAGTTGAACTTATTGGCAAGTGCCATCACCATGGCGCCACGTATGCGCGATTGCAGGTTTTCCTCAGCCAGACTGAAGGGCAGCCCCTTGAAAACAGGTGCCAATGCTGCCTCGTAGGCGGCATAAACATCCTTTATAGGTATGATGTCGTAATGGTTGTTGAGGTTCTTCGATAGCTGCACGGCATCGTCCACAGAGTGCCCCGTGGAGTATTGCGATGGAAGCAACAACGCGCTCACATTTTCAGCTCCCAGCGCTTCGCATGCCAGCGCCAGCACTACTGCGCTATCTATGCCACCCGACGATGCTACTATCGCTTTTTTGAAACCCATCTTCCCGAAATAATCTTTGATACCCAGCAATATAGCTTTGTGTACCTGCGCTATGTTGGTTTCGGGTGCCTTCATGCCCTCGAACCGGGAAGGGTCAACCTTTGTATCGGGTTGTGAGGTGGCTGTTGCTGCCGTTATTGTGCCATCTGCATTCCATAGAACCTCCTGCATTGCCTCCTCAAAGTAGGGTAGCTCGGTGATTACGTTCCCTTTGTTGTCCATCACCAGCGAACCTCCGTCAAATACGATCTCTGTTTGCGAGCCTACCGTATTGCAGTAGATCATGGGCAATCCATACCTGGTTACATTCTGCCGAACAATATCTTTTCTACCCGCTGCATGCAGGTAGTCGAACGGAGACGCGCTGAGGTTGATCATCAATTCGGGTTGCTGCGTCATCAGTTTATCCATAGGGCACATGCGGTACATGGGGTCGTCGCCCAGGTTCCAGATGTCTTCGCAGATGGTCACCGCCAGTCTGCGCCCTTTGAATTCCAGTACGTTCCAGTTATATGCCGGTTCGAAATAGCGGTATTCATCAAATATGTCGTAGTTGGGTAGTAGCGTTTTGTGAACCGTGCCAACTATTTTCTGCTGGTACAGCAGAACCGCGCTGTTAAACAGATTTTTTCCGCCCGGTTCGGGGTTGCGTGTGGGAACGCCCACCAATACACCTATTGTGTCAGCCGCATTCCTGATAACATCCAGCGCTGCACCCGCCTGTTCGATAAAGTCGTTGAACTCAAGAAAGTCGCGCGGCGGATAGCCGCATACTGCCAGCTCAGAGAAGACCACCAGATCGGCCCCACGGTCTTTTGCATCGACTATTGCTGCCAATATGCGGGTGGTGTTGGCCTCGAAGTTGCCAATATGGTAATTCTGTTGTGCTAATACAATCTTCATTTGTTGCCGGTCCCGGAATGCCATCGGGAATGCAAAGGTAAACCGCCGGGCCTTAGGTACATACAGTTGGTCGTAATTCGGTACAACGGGGGATTATCCTTAAATTCGTATCTCTAAAACAACATCATGGAATTCAGCGGAAAGACAGCGTTTATTACCGGGGCAAGTAGGGGCATAGGCGAGGCAATTGCACTAAGACTGGCCAGAGAAGGGGCAAACGTAGTGGTGATAGGTAAGTCGGTGAAGGAAGATCCCCGGTTGGGTGGCACCATTCATTCTGTGGCACAGAAAGTCACCGAAGCTGATGGTCGTGGTCTGGCGGTGCAGTGCGATATCCGCGACGAAGAGCAGGTATTGGCGGCCGTGCAACGCGCGGTGTCCATATTTGGTGGCATAGATATCCTGGTGAATAACGCTTCAGCAATTTCACTCACCGATACCATGCAGACAGATATGAAGCGCTTCGATCTGGTGCATGATATCAACGTTCGCGGCACCTATTTGGTCACCAAATATTGTGTTCCTTTTCTGCGCAAGGGTACTAATCCCCATATACTCACACTTTCACCACCAATAGATCTTGATCCGCGTTGGCTCGCACCGTTCGTTGGGTACACCATGAGTAAGTATAACATGAGCCTGATGACCTTGGGCTGGGCCGCCGAGTTTCGCGAAGCGGGTATTGCAGCTAATTCCATTTGGCCCGTTACTACAATTGCAACTGCTGCTGTGCGCAATATCATTGGCGGAGAGGCATTGATGGAACGTAGCCGAAAGCCGGAGATACTCGCCGACTGCGCCTATTATATTCTTCGCCGCGATGCCGCAAGCTGCACTGGGAATCTGTTTTTGGACGAAGCGTTGCTGGCGTCAGAGGGCATCACCGATCTGTCGCACTACGCAGTGACGCCAGGTGCCAAACTGCAGCGCGACCTGTATGTGTCCTGATCTCAGAATTTCTTTCCCTCTATCAGTTCAGCCGCATTCCGGAAGGTATCGCTGATGGGTGTTTTCTCGTTTTTGTTGAAGTCAAAGTTCACGATCACGTCATGTGCTTCTGCTGCCACGATGCCGTCGGCGGTAACAATGCGGTGGTGCAGCCCGAAACTGGTATTGCGCATAAACTCCATACGCACCTCAACAGTTATGTCGCCGGGATAATGAAGTGGTCTGATGAACTGGCAACCTGTTGACAGCAATATTGGGCCCACTTTTGTGTGCTCGAACGTGGCAGCGAGGCCTGTTAACTCCCAATAATTGACCCGCGAGGCCTGTATATACTTGAAGTAAGATACATTGTTGATGTGTCCGAACAGGTCCATCTCGCTCCAGTCGAGACGTAGTGGCAGCTTCACAGAGAAATGGTGCATCCCGCAAAATTAAGCACTGTAGCGGCTACTTTTTTCAGCTTTACTTTTATAGCTTTGAGATAAATAACTGTGTATATGAAGAAATTCTTCCTTTTTGTAGCCATGGCTGCAGCGGCAAACGTGTCTTTGGCACAGTATCCCGTATTTATGGAGATGCTCGAAAATAAGAAGATTTGTAACAAGGAAGACCAGCTCACCTATTTCCTTCAGTCTAAGTCGTTTGAACGTGGTCTGGAGAATACCTACACTCACCGTTATGCTGTAAATGGCAGGTTTTATACAGCCAGAGTGGTGAATCAGAATGAGTGCTACGTGTCCTACCAGGCCAATGACGCCAAAGATTATACCAGAATAAAGAACGAGATCACTAAGACCTGCCATAAAGAATATGCTGCCGACAAGTCTGAGTATTATGTGTGCGAGGAAAAGAGGATGCACGATGTGCAGGTGATATTCAACGGATTCCTTTCAGAGGAGGGTGTCTACGAGATAATGGTTTATCAGAATCCCGATGGGCATGAGTCGCCCTACAAAGAGACTGATAGGATAGCTCCGGCAGATGAAATGCCGAAATCCGGGAAAAAGCTAATGAAAAAGAAAAAGGCAGTTACAGCAAAATCGGCCACTGCGCCTGCGTCGTCTGAAGTTAAAACACCTGCGCCTGCACCCGTTCCGGCAACGGCAACAAAGCCTGCAGCAACAAAGGCCGCAGCGCCAACCGTTAAAGCTCCGTCTGTGCCTGTAAAAGCTGCAAACACTTCGGTAAAACCTTCGGTGCCTGCAATTAAGACCGGTGCGCCTCCGGTTGGTGTAACAAAACCCAAAGAAGCTACTGTAAAGAGCGTTACGCCAAGTGTGAACAAGAAATAATTCAGATAAATATTATCAGTAGTGCGACGTCGGTCTCCGGCGTCGCATTTTTTTAGAACTCAAATTTCACGCTGCCGAAGATGCCGAAGTAGCGCCACATCGCTTCCGATGAGATCGGCTTTGGTGTTACCCGCCATACAAAGTCTATACGACCCACCTGCAGTATATTGGAGATGCCGGTGCCCAGTTCCAGATAGGGCGATCCTTTGAGGGTTCTGAACGGATAGCCCTTGTTCAAATTCAACTCCTGATTTTTTTCACTCAACGACCCAACCACGCCCTTGGCCGTCCAGAATTGTCTGAACTTCATTTTCTTCAACAACGGTATCCTGTTAAAGATGCCACCTCCCAGATTGTGCTCAGTATTAAAGCCGAAGTACTGATCGCTGAGGAACTCGTAGTTGTTCATCATCTGAAACGCGTACATGTTGTAGGTATAGTACTCATTGCCCGGGTGTATCTCCAGCAACGGATAGGGTAGTGGTGATCCCAGGTATTTACCCGCAAATACATTGTAGTACAGGTTTCCGAATGGTGGGATGTAGGTGAGTCCGGTGATGGACATACGGGCCTTCTGATAGCTGTAGGCACCATCCATTATGCCCTTTATTCCGGTAGTTACCGCCATATTGAAAACAGGGTACTTACTGGCAATAGACACGCGCTTGAACTGGCCCTCAAGATATTTCTCTTTGTACGCAAACCTTAAATGCAGCCCGAGTTCAGAGCTTACCACGTGGTTGGCAGGCGCCCCTTGATGGTCCTTGAACAGGTTTTCCGAGGGTAGCGGGTCATAGGGCGTGAAATCTCTTCTTTCTGCTACCAGTTTATGACTGAAACCGTTGAAGTATTGTTTGTAATACTGTATGCGGGTGTCACGCGTGAAAGCCAGCTTCCAGGGTACACCCTGCTTTCGGAACATTGTACTGAAAATATTGTCTGCGCCTACCTGGTCATAGTAGTTCGTGGTGAAACTTACGTCGTGGGCATGATAGGCTTCCAGGTAACTCCACGGCGACCGGTTGATCATCCACAACGCGTTAAATCCATATTTGTATCGCTCATCCCGCGTGCCGTAGGCCACATAGCCTGTTACCTGAAAGTTTTTGATGCTGCGCGGCGTGCCCAACGATAGCCGGAAGCGATTTCCCTCTATTGGGTTGCGGCTGTATAGGTAAAAGTAAGGCCCGAACATCACTGGCCCGATGTCAGTTACGCCCGTAGTGGCAAAAGTGGCCAAACGCTTGTAAACAGTGGTTATCGGCATCTGGTCTATGGTATCCACCATTTTGTAGATCGCCTTTTCGTTCTTGGTCAGGGTGTCGGGTCGATTAGCGTACCACCAGTCGTCGCTGTGATGCTTGGCTGAATCCAGTTTCACCACATCCTGCTTCACATTTTTGTCATCAAGCACAGCTTCTACAGTATCGCTGTTGATGCGTATGCGATGGTAGGTCGTTGTTTTCCTGCCTATCATGCCCGGCAGTTTCTTCGATTTGTATGCTGAGAATCCGGCAATAAACTTGTCTTTTATGCAGAACCAAAACGTATCCACGGGCGCAAATTCTTGATACATTGCCAGGTTATCCACCCAGTTGATGTTTACGTCCCTTGCCACTTCCATGCTCACTCGCTGAATGGCATATACCGAGTCTACTACCCAGAAATCACCCGTGAAGCAGTTTTCGAGTGGTCGTTTTGGTGCATACTGAACCAGTATAATGTTATGCCCATAGGCCACCTGAGTGTCTTTGATCTTATATTTATAGAACAGCAGGCCGTCGTCACTTATGGGGCTCACAAACTTCTTGTCAAATACAGGCACATAGTTCCGGTACACGTTGAAGTTCTGGTGAAAGGTGCCCAGGTATTTTACAATGTTCTCATTGTTCACTCCTTTTACCATACTCGCCTTTATTACTTCGCGTACCTTTTTAGGTTTGCTCCTGAAGTAGTAATCGGATATTGTTTCGGTAAGGTAAAGCGGCAAATAGGGGGTGCTTTCTGATACTGTGTCCAGATTGTTGTAGATGAAGCTATACTTCTTCAGCAGGGGTACTTTCTCAAACTGATCTTTGCGCAACCGCTGCAGGTCAGCCTCCAGTCTGTTATAGGCTTCGTAGGAATAGTTGTCGGCTCTGTCGGGGTTGTTATATGGTTTCCGCTCTATGATCTTTTTCACAAGCACTATCGCCGGATCTTCGCCGGCTTTGATGGTCACTTCATTCAGTTCTGTTAGAGACCTCTGCAGCTCTATAATGTAGTTGTATTCATACTTTGCCTTATTCAGGATCTTACGTTCTGTTTTATATCCTATTGCGTCCAGTCGCATCGTGTCCGATGGTAGTTTCTTCAATCTTAGAATGAAATTGCCATCAAGGTCGGCTGCTGTTCCTTCTTGTGTTCCGGGGAAATAAACGGTGGCAAACGGAATCCCTTCCCCGGTGGCAGCATCGGCCACTTTGCCGTGTATCACATATCCGTGCTGCGGCCCTCCTCTGAAAATGGTTTCCTCCAGTCGTTTCTTTTTTTCGGGTATTACCAGTAAGGCGGTGTCTGGTTCGGCCGGCGTTTTTTGTAGCGTGCCACGCAGCTTCAATGTGTCGGCACGGCGTGTGCTGTCCATTACCTGTGCCATAGCCGGCAGGCTCATGAATAGCAGACAAACAAATAATGCAATGACCGGGCTTTTCATTCTTATTGCAACACAATGCAAAGGCAATGTACTGAATTGCAGGTATTTGCCGTTCCAATCGTTCAATTTTTCCTATCGGTTTACGCGTCAATTTCAAACAAAATGGCACATGATACGCTATGTAGGTGTCATATGTAATATATGATGCCGTGGTGCGTGTCTCTATTTTTGACAATTGCAGTAAAACCTTTTACTTTCGGGGTAAAATTGGCTGGCTGATGCATATAGCACAACAAATTTTATTTATCATTTGCGCGGTTGCTGCGGTTTATTTCTTCGCCAAAAAGGTTAAGGAAATGAGACGCAACGTATTATTGGGCCGCGACGAAGACCTCACGGATAATAAAGACCAGCGTTGGCGGAACATGGTGTTGCTTGCATTGGGTCAGAAAAAGATGTTTAAGAAGCCAATACCGGCCTTGCTGCATCTGGTGGTTTATGCCGGTTTTATCATCATAAATATCGAGATCCTTGAGATATTTATCGATGGTGTCACAGGTGCCCATCGCATCTTTGCGCCATTCCTGGGCAGTCTTTATTCGTTCCTTGTTGGTTTCTTTGAAGTCCTTGCGGCATTGGTGCTCATAGGTTGTGTGGTGTTCCTTATCCGACGGAATATTCTAAAAGTGGGCCGTCTTAATATGCCTGAGCTCAATGGCTGGCCTCGCAATGATGCTAATCTCATCCTCGTAACCGAGGTTGTGCTCATGTCGTTGTTCCTCATCATGAACGCGGCAGACCTTTCTTTGCAGCAGCTGGGGGCTGAACATTACACGGCCACCGAGCCTTTCTGGATATCCGGTCACCTCACAGGTATGTTCTCAGGCATGTCTGCCGGAACATTGGTCGCAATTGAGCGCACATGCTGGTGGTTGCACATTCTGGGCATCTTCCTGTTCCTCAATTACCTTCCTTATTCCAAGCATCTCCACGTAATTCTTGCATTTCCCAACGCGTTTTACGCCAAGTTGGTTCCTCAGGGCGAAGCGCGCAACATGAAGGAGATCCAGAACGAAGTGCTGTACATGATGGAGCCTGACAAAGCCCCTGCTGCGACAGGCGATGCTACTCCGCCTCGTTTCGGTGCTAAAGATATCATGGACCTGAGCTGGAAGAATCTGCTTGATGCTTATTCCTGCACTGAGTGTGGTCGCTGCACTTCGTCATGCCCGGCCAACCTTACCGGCAAAAAGCTATCGCCCCGCAAGATAATGATGGACACCCGCGACAGGATGGAAGAAGTGGGTAAGAACATCAACGAGAATGGCGAGTTTAAAGACGATGGAAAATCATTGCTGCACGGTTATATCTCAGTCGAAGAATTGAGAGCTTGCACTACTTGCCAGGCTTGTGTGGAGGCGTGTCCGGTGTCTATCGACCCGCTTGATATTATCATGCAGTTGCGTCGGAACCTGATCATGGAAGAAAGTAATGCTCCGGGTGAATGGAATCTGATGTTCGGAAATGTTGAGAATAACATGGCGCCATGGAAATTCAGCCCTGATGATCGCGACGCGTGGGTTAGAGAGGCATAAGAGGCAGACGGCAGGGGCAGTTTGCAGACTTTAAAAAGTAGTAGACGCTGATGGCACTTGAAAACTTAATTGTGTTTAATAAGGCTTATTCTTTGGCAATGGAGGTTTTTGACGCGACAAAACGGTTTCCTGGTGAGGAGAGGTACTTACATGTAAATAATTAATCGGGTGGGAGGCTGCCTTCTGCAACTGCCTTCTGCCCCTAAAATTTAAGAGATGTCAATAAAAAGCATGGCGGAATACGCCGCGAATGGGGAAATGCCTGAAGTGTTGTTCTGGGTTGGCTGTGCCGGTTCTTTCGATCAGCGTGCACAACGCATCACCCGTGCCTTTACGCAGATACTGGATAAAGTGGGGGTGAAATTCGCGATACTCGGCAAGGAAGAGATGTGTACCGGCGACCCGGCTCGTCGTGCAGGCAACGAGTTCCTGTTCCAGATGATGGCATACAACAACATCAACACGTTGAATGCGTATGGCATTAAAAAGGTGGTTACCATTTGTCCGCATTGTTTCAATGTGTTCAAAAACGAATATCCTAAGTTGGGCGGGAATTATGAGGTGATGCACCACACGACGTTCCTGCAGCAGCTTATCAATGAAGGCAAAGTTGTGCTCAAAGACGGCGGTGCTTTCAAAGGCAAAAAGATCACTTATCACGACAGTTGCTATCTGGGCCGTGGCAATGGCATATACGAAGCACCACGCGAGGTTTTGCAGGCTTTCGATACAGAGCTGGTAGAGATGAAGCGCTGCCGCAGCAATGGTATGTGCTGTGGTGCCGGTGGTGCGCAGATGTTCAAAGAAGAAGAACAGGGCTCAACACGGATCAATTTCGACAGGGCGGAACAGGCACTCGAAACAGGTGCAACTATTATTGCGGCCAACTGTCCTTTCTGCACCACTATGCTCACCGATGGGGTGAAAAACAAAGAGAAGGAAGACAGCGTGAAGGTGCTGGATATTGCCGAGATGGTGGCTATGTCGCTTTAGTTTTTGCATTCCTGCAGCACTAAACGGCGTAACTTCATGTAAAATATGTTTTTGGATGAAGAACAAAACATTGGTGCTCGGTGCTTCTGAAAATCCTTCCCGCTATAGCAATATGGCAATGCTCAGGCTGCAGCAACACGGTCATCCTGTGGTGGCGGTGGGAAAGACCGGTGGGTCGGTAAATGGCATGGAGATACTGAAAACACCACCTGCTGCTGATGACATTGATACGGTCACGCTTTACCTGAACCCAGATCATCAAAAAGCTTACTACGATTACATTCTGTCACTTCATCCGCGACGCATCATTTTTAATCCGGGCACCGAAAATCCGGAATTGGAAGATATGGCTGCGGCCAATGGTATCAAGCCCGTTGAAGCGTGTACACTCGTTATGCTGGGAACAGGACAGTATTGAACCTGAAAACTAACACATGAAAACTTCAACATGGAATTGAGCACATCTTTAAACATATCAGTTCGCAAACCCTGCCACCAACCCTGGGAGGAAATGACACCCGTTGATTCAGGTCGTCATTGCAGCGAATGCAGCAAGACCGTCATCGATTTCACCGGCTTTACCGATGCTGAACTTATTGAGTACTTCTCAAAACCACAAGGCAATGTTTGTGGCAGGTTTCTGTCCACGCAGTTATCCACGCAGTTGCATATCCCGCCACAGCCACATAGCCGTTTGTACCGGCTTACTGTTGCACTGGGCCTTACGTTGTTCTTTTCGCAATCTACAGCCACATTTGCGCAGAGCACAAAGGATAGATCACAGGGTGCATTGTCCTCACCTGCGTCAAAAGAAGTTGCCGGTGAAAAGAGGGCCGGTGCATTGACGGGACATATTTTAGATGCTCTTGGACATCCCGTCCCCAACGCCTCGGTTCATTTTTACCGCAATGGTAGGTGTGAGAAAATGGTTTATACCGATGCCGGTGGAACATACGTAGTAAAGGGCCTACCCTTCGGGTTGTATAAAGTGGTTTTGGAGGCAGAAGGGTTCGGTGTCAAGACGGTCGAAAACATCAAACTGAACGTTGACAGTGTTTCCATTAATCCTGTCGTGTTGAACATTTACCAGGCACCTGAAAAGAGAGATTCAGAGGTTATTGTCACGGGTGAGCCCGCCATCGATTCTATTCGCGACGGGAAAGAAGTGATGGGCAAAATCAAGTACCGGCCGGTTCGTAGAAAGGATCATCGCGGTAGGCGTTAATATTTACGCCGGTTCATGAAGCGGTTAAGCGTACACGGGTTCAGGCTGTCTGGTCGCTCTCGCCGAAAGCGGAATAATAGCTTTTTCGTTCGGTATAGTTACATGCACCCGTGTGCCACCGCCGCGCACGCTTTCCAGCTCTATTTTTCCGTTCAGTTTCTCCACTGCCGATTTTACAAGGTACAGCCCTATTCCGCTTCCTCTCGATGATTCATTCCCCCTGAAGTGCAGATCGAAGACTTTGTTCAGGTTTTCGGCGGGAATGCCAATGCCGTTATCCATTACCGTCAGGTGTATCGATCTCGCGTTGGACGAAACGTTCACATATACCCGGTGTTCCACAGTATTGCGTCTGAAGATGATAGCATTGTACAACAATTGAGTAACGATGTTGCCGAAAAGCGTTTCGTCAGAACAGAAAATACCGTCCGGGGCCACTTCGGTCACTAAATGTGTATGTTCTATTTCTGTTGTCAGCTGGTCGTTGTGTAAGGCTTTTTCCACAATTCTATTCGGGTCTATTTCAAAAAAGTGAGGGTCCCAGTGTTTTATCTGAGTTATGGCCATCAGGTCATCCAGTGTCTTTTCCATTTTCATTGCTACTTCTCTGCAGTTAGTCAGGTATTCAGTTGCTACTGCTTCCAGGTTGTCATGCATGCCTACTTCCGCCAGGCCAATGAGTGTCGTAATAGGTCCCCGCAGGTCGTGAGATGACCTGTAAATAAACGTGTCAAGTTCTCTTGTTCTGTAGTTTAGTTCATCCTCTGTTTTTTTAGACTGGTCAATATCATTAACGGCACAGGACACATACAGTGCGTTGCCTTCACTGTCGCGAATGAGTGAGAGCAGTTGTTCTACCCATATGGCAGTGCCATCGGCTCGTAGTAGCCGTGTCCTGGATATCGGAACGGTTGCATCTCCCCGCACCACCTGATCAAATAACTCTTTTGCGATCCTCTTTTCCTGCGCGGGAAACAGTTCGTGATATTTAAGCGATGTTAGGTGTTCTCTTGAGAATCCTGTCAACTGCACGAATTGGTTGTTGATCAATTCGGGAGAGCCGCTCAGATCGAAATTGATCATTCCTACGGCCACTTGTTCGAATGCAGCTTTGAAGTGAAGTTCGCTGGTCGCAATCTTCTCTTCAGCAATTTTTCTTTCGCTTATCTCGCGGATGTTTATCAGCAATCCTCCTATCACCGGGTCGTTCATTCTGTTCACAACGTTCCCCTCTATCCATACCCAACTTCCGTCTTTGTGGCGTGCCGGTGTTTCTCCTTTCAGGCTTCTGCCCGGGTTATTCAGAGACGCGTCTCTTAACTGTTCCATAGGCTCTATAGATTCCTTTGGCAGGTAGTCAAACACATTTACTCCCGTGAATTCCTCTTGCGTATAACCCAGCAGGCGATCTATATTCGGTCCCACATATTTCACAATGCCCGCTCCATTCGTCAGTAGTACCAGGTCGCTTGCCTGAACGATCAGCGTTCTGTAAAATAGGTCACTTTGTGCTTTATCGTTAATGGCGCGCTTTAACGCATTGATGTAGTGACGACTGAGAAGGAATAACATGATCCCCGTGACAAGGATAAATCCGTAACCCTTGTACGTTTGAATAGTTGTTATGGCTACGTGATTGCGGAAAATACTGTCTACTATCTTGTCGGAAAAAGTAATATATACCAGCCCCAGAATAACGTAGGGTAGGGCTATCTTTATAGGTGCAGATTTTATTTTATGCATTTCGGGTTTTTTCTGAGTGGTTGCAGCAAAACTCCCATTTATGGAATCCTCATTTTGTGACTACGGTCATATTAGGTTCGAAATGCAGAGGTGATTCTCGTCATGTATTCTGGTGAGAACTTCCAATTGGATGGCTTTTTGAGTCTTTTACCGACTGTTTTCGTTATATTTGGTTCGGAGTTCTTGTAGCCTTCGGCCACGAGCGGCTCATTGTGCAGAAAAGAAGTTTATTTGTAGCAACGGTGTCAAAAACTCATTGATCATATGAGCAAGCAATTTTTTGTAGATAACAAGGCAAATGCGGGCGGATCCCCGTCTAACGTATCTGCCAAGATCGCATACATTAACGATCAGGCATACGAGATTCAGGATGGTGATACCATTCTTACCCTTATGCGTCGTCATCATGGTAAGGACGCTATCCCAACATTGTGCGACGCGCCTAATCTCGATCCGTTCGGGTCTTGCCGGGTGTGCAGCGTGGATGTAGCTCTTGCCAAGGGTGGTCCCGTAAAGACCATGGCATCGTGCCATACTCCGGTAATGCCGAACTCTTACATCTACACCGAGTCTGACAGGATTCAGAAGCTGCGAAAGAACATTGTTGAGTTGGTGCTCACCGATCACCCGCTAGACTGCCTCACTTGTGAGGTGAATAACAACTGCGAATTGCAGGCTGTTGCTGCCCGTGTGGGTATCCGTGATGTACGTTATCCTGAAGGAAAGAATCACCTCGACCGCAAAAAAGATCTCAGTCATGCCTACATGACGTCTGATTTCTCCAAATGCATCAACTGTTTCCGCTGCGTTCGCGCCTGCGACGAAGTGCAGGGGCAGTTTGTCCTAAGCATGGGTGGGCGTGGTTTCGACTCGCATATCATCAAAAGCCTTGAGACCACTTTCGAACAAAGTGATTGTGTGAGCTGCGGTGCATGCGCACAGGCTTGCCCGACGTCGGCCATCTCTGATATTTTCGAATCTAAGTCAATCCAGGTCGATAAAAAGGTGCGCACAGTATGTACCTACTGCGGTGTGGGTTGCAATCTGGAAGTAGCGGTAAAAGGAGGAAAGATCAAGTCGATACAGGCGCCATATTCCGCCGAGGCGAATGGAGGACACACTTGTCTCAAGGGGCGCTTTGCCTTCTCGTTCTATAACCATCCCGACAGGTTGCGCACACCACTCATCAAAAAGAATGGCGAGTTTGTCGAAGCTACCTGGGATGAAGCATACGATTTCATTGTTGCCAAGCTCAATGAGATAAAAGCAAAATACGGTCCCGATTCAATCTCAGCTGTATCCTCAGCCCGAGGCACCAACGAAGAAAATTACCTCGTACAGAAGTTCATGAGGGCAGTGATCGGCACGAATAACGTAGATAGCTGCGCGCGCGTTTGTCACTCGCCCACAGCATTGGGTATGCAGCGTACATTCGGCACCGGTGCTGCAACCAATTCTATAAAAGACCTCAAGCATACCGATTGTATACTGGTGATAGGTGCCAATCCTACCGACGGTCACCCTGTTACCGGCGCAAAAATGAAGCAGGTAGCACTCAGTGGCAAGACTTCTATCGTCATAGATCCGCGTCGCACCGAATTGGCGAAGTATGCAACGTATCACCTGCAGTTACGTCCCGGTACCAATATGGCCGTGCTCAACATGATGTTGTACTACATCATCAGTGAGGGCAAGGAGGATAAAGACTTCATTGCAAACCGCACTGAGGGTTACGAAGAATTTAAGCAGGAGATACTTGCTCAGAATATTGATGAACTGGAGGCGATATGCGGTGTCGATCGAAAACTCGTACGCGATGCAGCCATAGCCTATGCAAGCGCAAAGAATGCTATGGAGTTTCACGGACTCGGTGTTACCGAGCACTCTCAGGGCACGTTTACCATTATGCTCATTGCCAGTCTGGCCATGATCACGGGCAACATTGGCCGTCCGGGTGTGGGTGTCAATCCGCTGCGTGGACAGAACAATGTGCAGGGCGCTGCCGACATGGGTTGCCAGCCGCATCAGGGTGCCGGTTACCTCGATGTTACCGATCCGGTATACCACAAGAAATACGAGGAATTCTACAACGCCAAACTGCCCAACTATGCCGGTCTGAAAACACCTAAAATGTATGATGCCGCCCTTGATGACAAACTTAAGGCCATGTGGGTGATAGGCGAAGACATGGCCCAGACCGACCCTAACACGCATCACGTCACAGCAGCGCTCAAGAAACTCGAGCTGTTTGTGGTGCAGGAGTTGTTCATGACAGAAACTGCAAAACTCGCCACAGTCATATTGCCTGCATCGTCGTTCCTTGAGAAGAGCGGCACATTTACCAATGGCGAACGCCGCATACAGCGCGTTAACGCAGTGGTTGAGCCTATTGAAGGTACACGTAGCGATGGTCAGATAATGGTTGACATCATGAACCGCATGGGTTACAAGCAACCCGCTGTTTACGATCCTGAGTGGGTGCTGGAAGAGATCTCCCGCATTGTTCCTTTCTTCGAAGGTGTTAAGTGGAGCGAACTGGGCGAGAACGGAAAACAGTGGCCTGTTGCTAAAGACGGCAAGGGAACCGACATACTTCATACCGAGACGTTCAAGCGTGGCAAGGGCAAGTTCATTCACAACAATTACAAGAAGTCTGAAGAACTGGTGCAGAACGAGAAAGACTACCCGTATATCATAACCACTAATCGTGAGTTGGAGCACTACAACTGTGGGGCCATGACACGTCGCACCAATAATGCGCTTATCGTCACAGAAGACGTGTTGCTCATCAATCAGGTAGATGCCGACAAGCATCTGATAAAAGATGGTGACATGGTTTGTGTTGAGTCGCCGCGTGGCAAGGTGGACATCAAGGCGCGCATCACCGACGAGGTGAAGCCGGGTATCCTCAGTAGCACGTTCCACTTCCCCGAGATCATGCTGAATAACATCACCAGTAGCGTTGCAGACACCGAAGCACTATGCCCCGAGTACAAGGTGGTGTCTTGTCGCATCCGTAAAAGCAAGGGCGAGTTCAAAAAGCAAAAAGTAACAGCCTAGCTGATAGGTACATTAAAGAGGGCTGCAGCGTGTGTTCGTTGCAGCCCTCTTTCTATTTGGTGTGACGCCTGGTTCTATTCTACTGCGCAATGCAGGCTTGCCCCGCCTTCATGTACAATGAGCGTGTGTGTCGCGCCCAACATCAGCGTGTAATTTATATCCTGATGTCCTGTAGGGAACCCAAAGCAAACCGGGTAGTCATATTCACTCACTTTATCCCATATCAGCTCTTCTATTGTTTGCCCGAAAGGACGCTCAGTATCCTGCATATCGGTAAAACTACCCACGATCAGACCTGCGAGGTTGTCCAACAGACCCGCACGTTTCAGGTTCAGCATTAGTCGGTCAGCATTATACAGGTGTTCACCTATGTCTTCAATGAACAGTATCTTTCCCGCTGTGTCTACTTCCGATGGCGAACCGGTGAGGTGAGCCAGTATTGCCAGATTACCCCCGGTCAGTATCCCCTTCGCACTGCCCGGCCGGTTGAAAGTGGTGCCTGGTATCACATACTCAAGAGGAGCTCCCGTCAGCCCCCGCCTGAACGACTGCATATAGTCCAGTTCCACAGTGTCCGGCTTGAAAGCCCCGCACATGGGGCTGTGCAGCGTAGCAATACCTGTTTTCGCATGGATATGGTTGTGCAGTACCGTTATATCGCTGAAGCCGCACAACCATTTAGGTCGCCTTGCAAATTCAGTAAGGTCCAGGGCGTCAATAATACGACTCATACCATATCCGCCGCGCCCCATTAGAATCGCGTCAATTTCGGGGTTGTCCATCATCGCCTGCAGGTCCGCAAGGCGTTCAGCGTCTGTCCCGGCGAAGTAGTGATGCTCAGCACCTACTGTCTTGCCGCACATCACCCGGAATCCCCATTCTTCCAATGTCTTTATTGCGTGGGTGGTCCTTTCCGGTGCCACATATCCCGATGGGCAGGTGATACCTATTACTGAGCCTTCTTTAAGGTAGGGTGGGCGCATGTTTTCTTAATTGTTGTTTATTAGTTTGTACTCATCAGTCCCACCCATATTTCATCCTCACGTATGTCCACAGGGTAGGTGAATAGCTTGTACCCCTCGCCACTGGTGTTTCTTCCGTTAGCCGGGTCGAACCTGTATTTGTGGTCCGGGCACACGATCCTTCCCTGGGCGTCCAGCCAGCCATCGCACATGCGGGCACCCGCGTGCGGACATTTGGCGGCAAAGGCATAGATATGGTCTCCCCGTTTCAGCAGACCTATTTTTTTGCCGTAGATATCTGTTTCCAGTAGTTTCATTTCCGGCATGCCACTCCGGTTGAGGTCTGTTATGCGGTGCCATGTCAGGCCGATCCCCCCTTCATTATTTCCGTTTGTCAGCTCCAATGGATGTTGTCTTGTTGTGTCGGCTAAATTAAGCAATTGCGCAAAGAGTGGCGGTTGCACATTGTTCCGGTTCTTTGAAATCGAAAAAAATGGTACTTTCAAACCTGCTTTGTAACGTTATAAAATATGTCAAAGAAGTCGCAAGTAAAAAAGCCCCAGAATGGTGTCGCTCAGCCTGCCAAGGCGGCAGTTGTCTCTGCTGCACCGGCAGCAAAGGCTTCATCCTCATTCAGGTTATCGCTCAAGGTGAAGCTGTCGCTCGTATTGGCCGCCATTACCTTCCTCATTTACTTCAACACCCTGCAGAACGGTTTCGTGCTCGATGATTCAATGGTCTATTCCAAGAACACCATCGTCACGCAGGGGTTCGATGGGATACCCGAGTTGTTCACAACACCGCGTCTCAAAGGATTCGGTTATCTCAAAAACGAGAACTACCGCCCACTTTCATTGGTGATGTTTGCCACCGAGGTAGGCATGTTCGGACTCAATCCCGCTGTCGGGCACTTTTTTAATGTGCTCTTCTTCGCCATCTGCACGGTGCTCCTGTTCCTGTTTCTCGATAAGTTATTCGAAGGAGGGCGCACTGTTGTTGCTTTTATAGCATCGCTGCTGTTTGCAGTACATCCCATACATACCGAGGTTGTCTCCAACATCAAGAGTCTTGATGAGATATTCTGTTTCCTGTTCGCATTCCTGGCAATGAACCTGTTTGCTGACTATATGAAGAGCAGTAAGATATGGCAGTTGGTAGCTGGTCTCATCGCTTTATTCCTGTCTTATTTGTCTAAAGAGACTGTTGTCACCTTCCTGGGTATTATTCCGCTGGTGTTCTTTTTTTACCTCAACGATGATAAACGCAAGGCCATCTACATGACAGGCGGTGCGCTGGTGGTTACCGGTATTTACCTGGCCATCCGCCACAAGATCCTCAGCGATTACGGCGCCAGCACCACTGCGGTCGAGTTTATCGACAATGCCCTTGTAGGTGCCCCCGACCTTGCATCGCGCATTGCCACCGCACTCTTTACGTTGGGTATGTATGTGAAGTTGCTCATCATTCCTCATCCGCTCATCGACGACTATGGCTTCCGAAGCATCCCCTACAAGTCTTTTGCCGATGTGTGGGTACTCCTCACTGTTGCCATCTATGTAGCGGCCGGAGTGGTGGGCCTACTGCGTTTGTTCAAACACAAGAAGGACCCCTGGGCGTTTGGTCTTCTGTTCTATCTGGCTACCATTGCCCTGTTCTCCAATATCTTCTTCCTCATGGGTTCGGCCATGGGCGAACGTTTCCTGTTTTTTGCCTCTGCCGGGTTCTGCCTGCTGGCTGCGCTCGTGGTCGACAAGTACTTGCTCAAGGGCGATACTGACTTCGGAGCATTCCTGAAGAACAAGGTTGCTGTCGGTGCGCTCACCGTCATTTGTGTTCTGTTCTCCTATCTTACATTTGCCCGCAATACCGAGTGGGTCGATAATGCTACACTTTTCACCAAAGACCTCGAAAAGTCGCCTGAGAACGGCCGATTGAATTATTACGTAGGCAACGAGCTGGTCGAGAACGTGCTCCCTAAAGAGACCGATACCAACAAACGTCGCGAGATCCTGCGTCAGAGTATCACTCATCTCAAAAAAGCCATCGAGATATTCCCGAAATACACTGATGCATTTACCGAGCTCGGCACTGCCTACCTCAATATGCTGCGCTACGACTCGGCCGAATATGCGTTCAAAACCGCTATCTCACAAAGTCCTTACCAGTCCATTGCTGCCAATAATCTGGGTACTGTGTACCTGCGAACAAATCACATACCCGAAGCAGTCGCAGCTTACAAACTCGCCATACAGATCAAGGCCGACTTTGTGCAGGCATATTGTAACCTCGGTTCTGCATTTGCTAAAATCAATCAGTTCGACTCTGCCATTCTCTACCTCAATCAATGTCTGGCTATTAGTCCGGGCTACAGCGAGGCTTACATGCAGCTGGGTCTGTCATACTACTTCGCCAACCGCTTTGCAGAGGCTGAACCATTCTTCAAAAAGGTGCTGGAGTTGAACCCGTCTGATGTGAATGCCGCCAATAACCTGGGTGCCGTTTACCTCAACACCCGCAAGTATCCCGAAGCGGTGAACATCTTCAAACAACTGGTAGCTGCCAATCCCGGCTATGTGAATGGTTATTCGAACCTCGGCCATTGCTACTACGAGATGAAAGACTATCAGGGCACTATCGATGCCATCTCTAAAGCATTGGCACTCGATCCCGGAGATGTAAAAGATATACCGTTCCTTGCACTGTCTCACAAGGCATTGGGCAACATGGCTGAAGCGCAGAAGTACGAAGCCATGGCTCGTCAATACTATCCCGCATTCAGGATGTAAACTGTTCTGAAATCGTCGATCAAAAACTTACCGCACCGCAACAATGTGGCGCGGTTTTTTATTTGGGGTAAACTGCCGGCAGGCGCGGACTTTTATATGCCGGTATACGCAGCAGGCCTTCATCTTCTATGATACAAACATGGTTGTCGCCATAGCGTTTGAAGTGTTGTTTGTTAGCATTGAGCAGGGCAGCTCCATAGTCGTCTTCGTGTCCCTTGTATATGATGCCTATGTTGGCAGGTGCGTTGTCAAAAAGAAGGCGCGTCAGTTCCGCAATGGTTTTGTTTTTAATGCCCATTTGGTGCAGCATCGGCACATCTTTGCCCGTCAGCTCCGTGTTCGGGCGCGGGTGCAACACCGCAGCCTTCATATATATGGGCGTCTCACGCGGCATCAGCGGGTGGCGCGGAGTCTCTTCTTCCGCACTTGCTGGTGCCGACAGTGTCAGTGCCGACTGGGCAGGCCTCGGTGCCGGCGTGGGGGCAGCCACTGTTGGTTGTGGCGCTGCGGGTGCATTGCCCACCGGGGCCTTGGCTATCGGCTGTTTTGCAGGTATTGGCTCAGCATCTACTGTGTCGGCAATTAAGGTGTCCGCCATCAGGCTATCCGCCAGGTTCACCATACTATCAGGTGTTTCCACGTTTGCCTGCTGTATTGCAGCCGGTGTTATCTCTTGTTTTACTATTTCTTTTTCAGCCTTGCGCGATCGGGTTACAAAAAACGCCGCCACGCCCAGCAATAGCACTATGCCCAGCAATATGATAGCGCCTACCGGCCTGCGTTTCCTGCGCTCGCCTTCATATTCTATGCCGTAGTCGTTCACCGGCATAGACGTGTCGCTTGTTGCGGCTTTGGTCTTTCCTGACTTCTTTTTTCTGCCGGTGGCATCGTTCATGTGCTCCAGCAGGGTATTGGTATAGCTGAAAAGGCGGTTGTACTCCTTTACCCTGTAGCGCACCTCCTCACGTGGCCATCCGCTATCAGGTATTGGTTCATCCCACCCGTCAAACGGACGGTACGGATCGTCTTCCTCCTCCGGTGTGTTCGCAAATCTTTCCTCCGGTGTTTTGGGCAGCGGTGGCATGTATGCCTCGTGCCCGGGCTCCGGGGTCGGGAATGATGGTGTGTCGTCGGGTTCGGGTGCCTTGGGGTGCGTGTGGTTGGCAGGTGCTTCCTGCATGCCCACACCACGGTGAATTCCTTTCTTCGTGCGCACCACTCCCGCTTCCGCCGGTTTATACTCTATGTAGTCGTCCCAGTCCTTCACTTCTATTTTGCCTTCCTTCACCACAAACTCATACACGTTGCGGTCAAAGGAAAAATAGATAGTTTCAGTATCCGTAAAGTCTTTCAGTGCTTTCTCAAAAAGGTGTGTTACCTGTGTGCTGCGGTCATCTTCGCTCAGTGGGTTCGGAGTCACAAAAAACTCCTTTCCTTCTGTTACGGCCGAGCTGAAGAACGGGGTCTTGCTCACGGGTATCACATTGGCGCGCAATGCCAGAAATTCCTCACCCTCACGCAGTACCACTTCTTGTGCCTGTTGCGGCACCAGTATGGAATTTTCCACGTTTTGCGTGTTGCACACCACATTGTCGTGCAGGGCGTTCAGTGCGCGGAACACATAATCGGCCTCGGCATATCCATCTTGCAGCACTATGCAGTTGCCCAAAAAGGTGCCGAATCGCTCGGTGTTCAATTCGCGAACAAAGGTGTAGGCGCACAGGCACACCGTGTATACCCCATCGCGCAGTTCACGTTTCACGGCATACAACCTTTCCCCCGGGTAAAACTCAATTTTGGTCTCATCCAGGTCCAGACTGCCGCCAAATACCACGCCATGGTAAAACAGTTGCTGGTAGCCATTCGGGTCACCGAATGTGCCAAAAACGCCTAATCCTACCCTGTTGTTCATTTCGAGGCCGAAAATAGATAGTATTTCTTAACTTTTATTGTATCGCCCCCCACTCGTTATTCACTAATGTTATTATTGATTCGTTAACGGCATATCGTCCGTTACGTCTTGCGGGGCTTCTTCTTCGCCGCCGGGAACAATATGTTGTTGAGAATAAGGCGATAACCCGGCGACGAGGGGTGTACGTTCAGGTCGGTTACCGGGTCATGTATCATGTGTTGGTAGTCCTCCGGGTCATGGCCTCCGTAGAACGTCCATGTGCCCTTGCCATACTCGCCATGTATGTAACGCGCCTCGTTCGATGGTTTGAAGTCGCCCATCACCAGCACACCCGATTTCAGCACCTCTTTACGGAACGCCGTGGTTTGTCCCATAAAACCCTTTATTGTGGTGGTGTGGTTCTGGCATAGCATAGCGGGTACCGGGTCGAACTTGGCCGAGAAAGTGAACAGTGTGAAGTAGTCAATATTCATGGGCACTGCCGTTCGGTACTCGGTATTGTCTATATTAGAGTATTCATAATGCATGGGGCTGGCCACCAGCGTAAAGTCTTTAAAGGCAAAGCAGCGGCTGTAGTCCAGCTTCTGCTGAGCCTGCGGGTCCGATCCGTCACCATCAAACATCGATTCGCAGATGTCCACCCCTTCCGCCGCCAGTGCTATATCATAACTGTCAGTGGCCGAGCACATGGCAAACAGGTAACCACCACCGGCAGTAAAGTCGCGTATCTTTTTGGCAATGGCCAGTTTCAGCTGCGATACTTTTTTGAATCCATGTTTCGCGGCACTCGCTTCGGCTGTCTTTTGGTCGTGCTGGTACCATGCCTCGTTGCGGAAGCTGTACCAGAACTTGCCATACTGCCCGGTAAAATCTTCGTGGTGCAGGTGCAGCCAGTCATATTTCGAAAGGTCTCCGCGCAGCACCTCATCATCATAAACCTTTTCAAAAGGTATCTCGGCATAGGTCAGCACAAGGGTCACCGCATCGTCCCATGGTTCTTTGTTGGGTGGCGTGTACACCGCTACACGGGGTGGTTTGTCCAGTTTTATCACGTCTCCGTTAAAGTCGGGGTCCATTATGGAGTTTACAATTCCGTTGTATTCGGCATCGCTTATCACCTCATACGATACCCCACGCAGCTTGCACATACGCTCAATGCCGTCCAGGTGATCCATACCAAAACTGCCGCCCTTGTAGTTCAGCAGCCAGTCTATGGGCACGCCACCCTTCAGTGTGGCATAGGCCACGCCATAGGCTTTCAGGTGTGCCGCCTGTCCCTCGGCATCCATGGGAATCAATATTTTTGATGCCCATGCAGGTGCGCCGCACAGCAGCAACAGCAGCATTGCTGTCAGGTTCACCCGCGTTCTTCTTGCAGCTCTTCTACTCATAAACGCTCTAAATTACCGAATATAGCCGTACGCTGCTGTCGGGTAGTCATTTTTTAACAGGTATCGTGAAAGCTGGTTGTGGAAATGGCGAATGTCTGATGTTCCTCGCAGGTTGACGGGAAAACGCTTCGACCGCAAATTCTTGACCTTGCGTTCTTACCGACGCACGATTGCCTGCGTTTGGGTGGTGTATTAACTCCTGTCTCTTATA
>JACSRV010000245.1 GCA_014879545.1 Chitinophagaceae bacterium
CAATACGGATGCCCGAATAAAACTTAAGAGACTTTATCCGTCATTACAGGATTAACTTAACACTAGTACTTTTTTTTCTTTCTCAAAGAGAGCCACCTTTTGGGTGGCTCTCTTTGTTTTTGGCTGAGTCGATACAAATTATCACATTCTCTTCTATATTGTGGTCTTTACTTGCACCATGGTATATCGGATCATATCAATACTGCACCTCCTACTTACTATAGCCGGTATCCGGGCTATTGCACAGCACCCATTCTTCTATTCGGTAAATGACGACAATGGTCTACCATCTAACGAAGTATACGATCTGGACCAGGATGAATTCGGGTATATGTGGATTGGCAGCAATGCCGGACTCCACCGATACGATGGTATCCGCTTTGAAAAATACAGCAATAGCAAACAAAACGCCGTTGCAGTTTCTTCACTTTCGTTTACAAAAAACAAGAGGCTGTTTTGTCAGAACTTCTTCGGACAGATATTCACCGTCGAAAATGACAGTCTCACAATCTTCGCAGATGTAAAAGAACATGTCCGTAACCACCCCGAATATACTATTGACACGAAGAACAACGTATGGATTGGAATGCCTGATGGCATTTTAAAAATCAATCAAAACGGAAATAAAGAGTACTTATTCAAAGACTCAATAGTGGTTCTGGAAATCGAATCCTCTCCGAATGGGTATATCTATGTCGTGGACTCTAAAGGACAAGTATGGAAGATTTCAGAAACAAAAAACAAGCAATACTCAAAAATTAAAATAGGCACGCCGGACCAGTCATTTCCAAACAATATGTGTGCGCTGCGGAATAAAAACGGTCGTATTTTTCTGTTAGCCTCAAAAAATGTCGGGCATTCGCATATGATCTGTGAAATAAAGGACACGGAGATTCGAACGATTGCTAAACTGGAGGGAAGCAGCTTTGCGGAATATATTTACACGGTTACTTTCGTGAACAATACACTTTGGGTGGGCACATCAAACGGGGCCTACCTTTTGGATGAAAACGGAGCAATAAAAGGTAGATTATTTCCGAAAGACAAGATCTCCGATATCTTCCCGGACAGAGAAGGCATGCTATGGTTTTCAACATTGCAGAGCGGCATATTCGTCATTCCACACCTTGAACTGAATGTATTGAATACTGCTAACTCCGGACTTACTGACAATAACATCACTGCAGTACGAAGCATGGGGCGAGACGCCCTTTTTGCAGGCACATATACAGGCGATATTTGTAAGTTCTCTTCTAAAACCGGAGAATTGATCCGGTTACCAAAGAAAACAAATGAGTTATACAGGAACGTCACTACGATCATACCTTATGACGAGAACACTATCATGGCGGGCCGGGGCGTATTCTCAGTAATTGATCTGAAGAAAAACACTGAATACAGATATCCATCATCATACATACGCGACATGGCCATGGTAGGCGACAGTATTGTGATCGCTTCAACTCTGAGCATTGGCAGTATCGCGAATCTGCCGCTACTGATAAAAGAAAAGAAATACGCCCAAAAGGTCATTAAACCGGTTTCAGGGAAGCGCGTATCGTACGACACAGCAGGCAAAACAGTATGGGTAACACTCAATGAGGGGCTTGCCTATATGACAGATGGCCAATTCACTCCGTTCCTCATCAACGGAAACCCTCTGTTCTGCAATACGCTTTACTCCGACAAAAACGGTCTGTGGGCCGGAACTGTCGCAGACGGAGTATACAATATTAGCGAAAGGAGACCAAGGCTTCACCTGACGACAGTGAACGGGATAAGAGGCAATAATATAAAGTGTATTACCTCTTACAACGACACCCTCTATATTGCCACGGACGAGTGCATTAATGTTCGCAAGCCCGACGGATCTTATACGTACATAAAACACGCCGATGGGATCAACGCAAAGGAGATCAACGCAATATCGGTGGATGGAACCAACATCTACATCGGTACCCTCAGGGGATTATTTTATGTACCAGTCTCCACCGATTTCAGAAACAATGTCAACCCTAACATAACCATCTCATCAGTTATCATCGACGGTATCAGACACATGTCTTCAGAGAAAATAAGACTCAACTACAACAACAAAGATATCCTTATAAACTTTTCTGCAGTTGCACTCAAAAGCAGAGGCAGATTCCAGTATCGTTATCGGATACTGGGTTCAAAAGACGTTTGGGAGACGCAAACACCTAACATAAACTATGTGCGCCTCAACCACCTACCTCCCGGAAATTTCACTTTTGAAATAATGGCAGTAAACGAAGATGGAATTCCGTCTTCAGTGGCAAAAGTAAATTTCTATGTCGCAACTCCTTTTTGGCAAAAATGGTGGTTTTACATGGTTATTGTTAGCGTTGCCGCCCTATTGGTCACACTATTGTTTCTGCAACGGATCACCCGAATTAAGAAAAAAGCCGAGATCAGAAATCAATTGACAAATTCACAATTGACTGCCCTCAAAGCTCAGATGAACCCTCATTTTATGTACAACACGCTGAACTCAATTCAGGATCTTGTACTTCAAAATGATATTAAGAACTCAAATTACTATCTCAGCAGGTATAGTTCTCTTATGCGCAAGATACTAGACACATCAGAGAACAATGAAATAGAATTGGCAGAAGAAACTGACACATTACGTTTGTACCTTGAATTGGAGCAACTGAGATTTGGTACTGATTTTAGTTTTAACATTGAAATAGATCAGGGGGTAGACGCACACAACACCCACATACCGTCAATGATCATCCAGCCCTTTGTCGAAAATGCTATAAAGCACGGATTGTTGCATAAAAAAGGGAGAAAATCACTTAGTATCATCTTCAAATCCGAACGTGATGTACTAAACTGCATTATTACTGATAACGGCATTGGCAGAGAACGATCGAATGAAATAAAAAAACGGTCTGCGCAACATCACAAATCATTTGCAACACGCGCCACAGAGAAACGTTTGTCGCTGATCAATGAGAACAGAGAGAAAAAAATAATCCTGACGATAACCGATCTGTACGAAAATGAAATCGCGTCAGGAACCAGTGTACTGCTGCAGATTCCACTTGCATAACGCCAATTATGAACTCAAAACGACGTTTCATGATTTACTTTCTGATGGTATGTATGAAAACAATAGCTTTGGTCCCAAACCAAAATTTCGCGAACGACACCACATGGACAAGATTAAAGCGATAATTATTGATGACGAAGAACGCGCGCGCAACACCCTTAGCACGTTGCTACGCGAGTATTGCCCCAACATAGAGATCACAGCTCAATGCGCCAATATTCCGGAAGGTGTTCTCAATATCAATCAGAAAAGACCTCAGTTGGTTTTTCTCGATATAGAAATGCCCGAGTACAACGGCTTTGAACTTTTATCCTTTTTCAGAGATATTGATTTTCAGATAATTTTTGTGACCGCGTATAACGAGTACGCATTGCGTGCTTTCGAAGTGTCGGCAGTTGATTACCTGTTAAAGCCTGTAGACATAGACAAACTGAAACTGGCCGTTGATAAGGCTTCAAAACGAATAGGAACCGACACAAGCGCGCAGCATGTAGCAGCGTTAAAAGACAGCTTTAAGAACGGGCAGTTCAACAAGATCGCACTCCCTGTCTCAGAGGGCCTTTTATTTATAGAGGTTCCCGATATAGTTTTCCTGGAAGCCGAAGGAGCGTACACCAACGTTTGGCTGAAAAATGGCTCCAAGATCTTTGTGAGTAAGAAGATAAAGTTTTTTGAAGAGATCCTGGATCAACGCCCAAACTTCTTCCGTTCGCACAGGTCATTTATTGTAAATATCAACTACCTGAAGAAATACAGTAAAACAGACTCATCTCTCCTTTTAGAAAATGGAAAGGTTGTCTACATTTCGCGTGAAAGAAAAGCCGAATTCGAAGAACAGCTCCGACTAAATAAAGTATCATTGAGTTAACGCGCATCTTTATCTTATTTCTGTGCAGATAGCGACCGTGATGGTCGCTTTCTGCTTTTCATGAACTGAAAATGTCCGTTCGTGAATTACTCTGCCGCAACCACACTACTACTACTGACTTTTGTTGCAGAATTTAAATCAAAAAACTTTCAAAATGAATAAAGCAACCCTCAACAAAACCGTAAAGTGCATATCACTTTCACTTGCAGCCCTGTTTGCCGTGTCAAATAGTAGCGGTCAGATAATCAACACGATTGCCGGCACCGGGACCGGCGGACACTCGGGTGATGGCGGTGCAGCCACAGCAGCAAATTTCTACAATCCCGCAGCGATAAAACGAGACGCAGTCGGCAATCTGTACATCGCCGACTTCTCCAACCACCGTGTAAGAAAAATAGACACATTTGGCGTGGTCACTACAATAGCAGGGAATGGCACAGCAACTTATGCAGGTGATGGAGGTGCAGCAACTGCAGCGAGCATCAGGCAACCTGCAGGAATTGCATTGGATGGATCGGGCAACATCTATATTTCCGATAACTTCAACAATCGGATACGCAAGGTTGACGCGAGCGGCAACATTTCAACGATTGCAGGAAATGGTACAGGTGGATACTCAGGAGACGGTGGCGCGGCAACCGCTGCCATGATCAATCGGCCAACGGGGATTTCTACCGATGCCACAGGTAACATCTATTTTGCCGATGAAAGCAATAATGTGATAAGGAAGGTAACTGTATCTACGGGCGTAATCACCACAGTTGCAGGAAATGGCATCGCCGGATATTCCACCGGCGTCGCAACGGGGGCAAGCTTAAAACAACCGAAGGACGTTGCAGTTGACGCGTCTGGCAATATATACATCGCTGATTGGATGAATCATCGGGTGCGTATGGTCAACTCTTCCGGCAATATTGTTGACCTGGCAGGAGATGGCACCATGGGATTTAGTGGCGACGGCTATGTGGCTACCGCTTCCAAACTGAACAAACCAATTTCAATTTGGATAGACGCGTCGGGTAACCTGCTTGTGGCCGACAATGGCAATAACCGATTGAGGAAAATATATCTTGCCGGCGCCGGCCACATTGCTACCATTTGCGGGAATGGCACTTCCTCTTTCAGTGGCGATGGAGGCCCGGCAACAGCGGCTGGTTTACGCACTCCGATGGGTATGGTTAGCGATGCGTCAGGCATCATTTACTTTGCCGACCAAGGTAATCACAGGATACGCAAAATAGCAACCGTGGCGCCACCGCCGCCAACATTCATTGTTGGAACAACATCACTGTGCGAGGGTACAACAACAACGCTCGGAGCATCGGTTTCTGGCGGAACCTGGACCAGCGGTAGCACTACCACAGCAACAATAGATGCCTCCGGAGTCGTTACCGCGTTAACCGCCGGCACCACGATAATTACTTATATGACCTCTACAGGTATGGACACAGCATTGATCACTGTTCATCCTCAACCGGCTGCTATTACCGGGGCCTCAACTGTGTGTATTGCGGCGACAACACCTTATTCGTGCACATCTGCCGGTGGCACGTGGACAAGTAGCAACAGTGCTACAGCAATAGTCGACGCTACCGGTAATGTAATGGGAATTGCAGCCGGCTCTGCAACAATATCTTATACCCTTACCGGTGGCTGCAACAGTAGTCTTGGCATTACAGTCATCGCCTGCCCTACCAACGTTAATGAAACGAGCCTCCATCAGAATACATTTGCTGTATTCCCCAATCCCTCACAAGGACAATTTTCAATCACTATCCCACCTTCAAAATCAGAAACAGCACTAACGATCACTGATGTTATGGGCAGGGCAGTACAAACGCTACACATACAACCAGGCTCGCTCACGACAAAGCAATTCGTCTCTGACCTACAGGCTGGCATTTACATAGTATCCATAACCAATGCCGACAACAAAGATCAAATAAAGGTGTCTGTAGGACACTGAGTCATTCACTGAAAACAAAAAGACCAAGTATGCACATGATGTAGAACCCCGATCCCGATATACAAAACTCGCCCATTTTATAGAGCAAGGGAACATCACAAAACTGATTCACCATTCACTATGCAGAACTGCAGAATGCCGGACTCAATGTCCGGCATTTCTTTTAAGATATTCCACACTC
>JACSRV010000202.1 GCA_014879545.1 Chitinophagaceae bacterium
AATTGTTAGGGCTCACGTGAAGGCCCTAGGAATATAAAACGTATGCCGCAGCCACCGTCGTCTGCGGCATATTTGTTTTGCAACTCAATACTCACCTCGCATGCCAGCCCCACCCCACCCAAAACATTTTGTTAATTTTCCCTATATCCGCCGCTTTCCCTTGCCAGTATGTAGGTAAGTGTACTTTTGCACCCACAAAAGAAATTACATGCGTTTCCTGGTCACTACCCTGCTCTTTTTGTCCTTCACTATCACTGCTATTGCACAGCGTGTATCGCTGAGCGGTTATATGCGCGATGCTGCCACCGGCGAGTCGCTCATTGCCGGCACCGTTTACATCAAAGAAGCGGAGCAGGGCGCTACCACCAACAACTACGGTTTCTATTCCATTTCTGTGCCTGCCGGCAAAAAATACACGGTCATATACTCCTATGTAGGCTACACCCCTCTGGCGCTGGAAATGGACCTGAGCAGCAACCTCTCCTACAATGCCGAACTGAAAAACGGCACCACCATGAAGGAGGTAAAGATCACATCGGGCCGCAAAGACGAGAACGTAAAAAGTGCAGAAATGGGTACGGTAAGCCTGTCCATTGGCCGCATCAAAACGCTACCTGTCCTATTTGGCGAGGTAGATATTCTTAAGACACTTCAGCTGCTACCAGGCGTGCAGAGCGCAGGCGAGGGCAACTCGGGCTTCTATGTGCGTGGCGGCGGTCCCGACCAGAACCTGGTATTGCTTGACGACGCGGTGGTATATAACACAGGCCACCTGTTCGGGTTTTTCTCTGTCTTCAACGGAGACGCCATTAAAGACGTGACCCTCATTAAGGGTGGTGCGCCGGCCAACTACGGTGGCAGGTTATCGAGCGTGGTAGATGTGTCTATGAAGGAAGGCAATATGAAGGAATACCATGCCGAGGGCGGCATCGGCCTCATTGCCTCGAGGCTCACTCTGGAAGGCCCTATCAAAAAAGAGAAAGGCTCCTTCATGGTGTCGGGCAGGCGCACCTACATCGACGTACTGGCACGTCCGTTCTCCAAGAACCTGCAGAACACCGGCTACTACTTCTACGACGCCAACGTGAAAGCCAACTACCGCATAGGCGAGAAAGACCGCATCTACCTGAGCGGGTACACCGGTGTGGACAAGTTCAAATTCTCCAACTCGCGCGGCTCATTCAGTGCAGATATCCCGTGGGGCAACAATACTGCTACGCTGCGCTGGAACCACCAGTTCAGCGACAAGCTCTTTGCCAACACCACAGCAGTATATAACGACTACGACTTCGCATCCAGCTTCAACCAGGCCTCTTTTGCGGTTAAGCTGTCGTCAGGCATCAGAGATTACAATATCAAAACCGACTTCGACTACTATACACCCGGCAACCACCACATAAAAACAGGTGGCATCTATACCTACCATACATTCATCCCCAATCAAGTATCAGGACAATTAGATACCATCAAGCTGGAACCTAACAACGCCTTTACTAAGTATGCCCACGAAGCAGGGGTTTATGTACTGGACGATTTCGAGCCTACAGACTGGTTAAAGATCAACGCCGGCCTTCGCTATTCACTTTTTGCTCAGACAGGCCCCTACACAGGTTATCAATTTGATGCGGCCGGAAATGCTACCGACAGCGTGAAATACAAAAAAGGTGAAATAGCTAAAACATATGGCGGATGGGAACCACGCCTCAACCTGCGCTTCGCGCTCAACAATGGTTCTTCTTTCAAGACGAGCGTCTCGCAGACCTACCAGTACATTCACCTTGTATCCAACAACGGATCGACATTGCCCACCGATATCTGGGCGCCTAGTACCTACCTCATCCGCCCGCAGAAAGCTGTGCAGTACTCTGCAGGTTACTTCCGCAACTTCCTCGACGACAAACTTGAGACCAGTGTGGAAGTGTACTACAAAGACATGCAGAACCAACTACAGTACCGCGAGGGATATACACCCAACACATTGCGCGATCCTGAACTGGAGTACGTAAGAGGTCGTGGATATGCATACGGAGCAGAGTTCTTTGTGAACAAGACCAAGGGTAACTTCACCGGCTGGGTAGGCTACACGCTGGCATGGACCAATCAGGTCTTCGGTCAGTTGAACGGTGGCGAACGTTTCCCGCTCAAGTATGACCGCAGGCACAACGTATCGGCTGTGGCTACCTACAATTTCAATAAAAAATGGACAGTATCGAGCGTTTTTGTTTTCGGCTCCGGCAACGCCATCACACTTCCTACTGCCTACTACTTTATTGACGGAGAACTGGTGCAGCTATACAGCAAGATCAACGCTTACAGGGTTCCAGCCTATCACAGGCTCGATCTCTCTGCCACCTACACACCACAACCCAAAAAGAAACACCGTTGGGAAGGTAGCTGGGCATTCTCTGTGTACAATGCGTATAACCGCAAGAATCCTTACTTCCTGTATGTGGACAACTCAGGCAATGTATCGCAGGGCATAGACGTGAAAATATTCCAGGTCTATATCCTGCCTATCGTTCCGAGCATCACTTACAACTTCAAGTTCTAAAGACCTAACGAAGTATGACAATGCGGTCCGACTGGTCTCCATCGGCGGTGTGTACCGTTATAGTATAAACGCCATCCGGAATGTGTGTGACATCCATTATTGCCGTTCCGTCAGAATTTACCATTGAGAACGTGGCCATATACCACACCCTTCCCGTTATATCGGTCACAAACACATCGGCACTGGTGGCGGCAGTGTTCCTGAACTTGATAGTAACAGTGCCCTTTGCCGGATTTGGCTGCATCAGGAAAAGAGGCGATGCGACATCAACCACTGACACCTGAGTGGTAATACCGGCAACACATCCTTTATCGCTGGTGCGCGAATAGGTGACACTGGCTATACCCGGCTGGTGCCCCATTACATCTCCCCAACCATTTACAGTCACAATGTTCGCGTCCGATGAAGTCCACGTGCCATCCGGCGACGATCCTCTCAGATTTACGACACTACCGGTTAGCAACACTGTTTTGCCCACCAGTGGATACATCTCAGGAAGCGGATGAACAGTTACGCTCACTGATGCCGATGATGTGCCGCAGCTATTGCTCACTTCATACGTATACAACGTTGAGCCTGCTTTTAACCCTATCAGTTTGCCGGTTGTGTCGCGGGCCGCAACTCCCGGATCGCTTACAGTATAGGCTCCGCCTGCAATATATGACGCATGCGCTATCGAGATCTCGCCACCAACACAACCCACCGCAGTACCGCCAAAATAACCCGCCAAGGGTTTGGGCAAAACGGTAAGCGAATGGGTAGCAGATGCGCTACCACACATTGATGATAACTTATAGGTAATTAGTGCTGTACCCGCCTTGCGTCCGGTAACACGTCCATCGCCATACACAAGCAATGTCACAGGGTCGTTGGTGGTCCACGTGCCGCCGGCAGGTGTGGCTGCAAATGTTACCATTGCGGCTTCGCACAGCGTGTTCTGAGTTGTTGTGACTACCGGCGTGGCAGGTACTCCCAATACACCTATGGCAGATGTAGCCGTATAAACACCACACAAGCCGGTAAGTGTATAAGTAATGACTGATGTCCCGGCTGTCATGCCGATCGCCCATGCATTGGCCGGCCCGTTCTGCACCAGGGTCACATTGGCGTTGGCTGCCGACCAGGTGCCGCCCGACACACTGGCAGCGGCATACACCGTATCGCCCACACATACCGAAGGGCTGTTAGACAGGCTGATGGAATAACTTTCATTGACCACATTCAGCAAAACGTCAAAACGCGCCGTGTCTTGTCCGTCACTTATGCGAACAGTGAAATTATCGATGCCGCTGTAACCTGCTGTAGGCGTATAAGTGAGCCCCGACGGATTAACTACTACTCCTGTGGAGGTAGTCGTGTACGGAAACCCGCCAAGTGTGCCGTGAAGTGGTCCGCTGATAACCGTCCAAGTAAGTGGCTGGCCCGCATCGCCATCGTTTACACGCAGCAATGTATCCAGACTATTTCCTGTTGATGACTTACAGACGTTGAAGATAGCGGACGCACCACGAGCAAACACCGGTGGGATATCGATGATAGGGCTTAGCGACGAAACACGGCGGACACCGTATATGCCTGGCGCATACAAACGACCCAACCTGTCAATAGATATTTGCCCACCGCTACCTACAAGCAAAGCAGCTGATGCAGGTCCATTATCGCCCGAGTAACCGGAGACACCATTGCCGGCAACAACCGAAATATACTTGTAGATATCGTAACGCAAGATCCGCGTTCCATAGTTGGTATAGATATTGCCCATGGTATCCACGGCCACAGTCTGGCCCCAGATAGGTATAGTGGAAATGATGCCTGAAGGAGTGATCTTACGCACCTGATTTCCGCCCACATAAATGTTACCCACCCTGTCGAAAGAAACCCCGTAAGCATGAGCAAGAGCGGCCGCTGTTGCGGGTCCGCCGTCTCCCGGAGTGGTTGCAGTGTCATTGCCCGCAACAGTGGTAATGATACCGGTTGCCGCGTCTACCCTTCGCAGACGTTTTGCAACATTGTCTGCTATATAGATATTTCCGGCAGCATCGGCAGCTACGCCATCGGCACTAAACACAGCCGCCGTGGCCGGACCACCATCGCCGGGACCACCAATTCCGCCACCTGCAACCGTGGTGATGATTCCCGAAGGCGACACCTTACGCACGTGATCACTACCGCTTTCGCCAATATACAGATTACCGGCACCATCGAAAGAGATAGATGAAGGGCCGCTGAGCGCAGCCGACGTGGCCGGACCACCATCGCCAAAATAACCCGCCGAACCAATGCCTGCAAACCGAGTGATTATTCCTGTTGTAGCGTCAACACGACGAATGACGTTGGCATTAGCATCTGCAATGAAAATATTACCGGAAGTATCTGATGTCACCGCACTGATTGTAGCAAATGTTGCTTCAAGTGCATCACCCCCGTCTCCGTAGTCTACGGTCAGTGACCGACCATTACCTGCAATTGTGTTTATGACACCCGCGGTAGTTACTTTTCTTATCCTTGAGTTGCTATAGTCAGCTATTATTAACTCTCCCGCCGGGTTCAAAGCAATACCTCGCGGACTGTATAGCTGTGCCGCCGAGGCAGGACCACCATCTCCACTGAATCCAAAACTCCCGTTGCCGGCAGCCGTTGTTATGATACCACCACTTATCTTACGCACTTTCGAGCTGACAAGCACATAAATATCTCCAGAAGAACTCACCCTTACCAAACCCGGCGACGAGAGGGAAGACGCGGTGGCTGGGCCTCCGTCACTATAGGAGCTACCACCACCTGCGATAGTCGTAATAATGCCACCCGTCGAGATATATCTGATCCGCCCCGCCGATTGATCTGAAACATATATACCACCACCCGGCTCCACCGATATAGAAAAAGGATTTGTGAATGTTGCCGTTAATGCAGGCCCGCCGTCACCCGTAGATCCCGACAGACCTGTACCGGCCACTGTAGAAATAACACCCGCCGTTGTCACCTTTCTTATCCGTCTGTTGTTCCTGTCGCAGATGTAAATGTTCCCAGCCGCGTCAACGCCCACATCCGACGGATTCATTCCTGCCAGCAAAGCCGAGCCACCGTCGCCCGAATAGGTCGTTGATCCGTTTCCTGCCACCGTCGTAAGCGCGCCGGAAACACTCCGCTTCATTACAACCGGACCAGACACAAAATACCAGTTGCCTGTTGCATCAAAGACACCCTGGCCGCCCGTGGGTAACGTTGTTACTTTCCCGGTAACAGGGTTCAGCACCCTCCATGCCGTGGTGCCCAACGTCACATCACTGAAGTAAATATTGCCCACTGCATCACACACCACGGTCGTGGGATTGGTCGTCCGGCAATACGGTATAGCAGCAGTGTCGTTGCCGATACCACCGTTGAGCGTGTCGTTGCCAGCTTCCTCGAACAAACGGTCGTTGCCACCCTCTCCGTTGACCGTATCGTTGCCCCCGTTGCCATCC
>JACSRV010000199.1 GCA_014879545.1 Chitinophagaceae bacterium
ACGATCTGCTCGATCAGCTGAACCCCATCCCAACTGCTGTCGTCGATGCGGCCTATGAAGGGTGACACAAATGTAGCGCCCGCTTTTGCGGCAAGTATTGCCTGGCCGGCCGAGAATACAAGTGTGCAATTTGTTTTGATACCATTGTCGGTGAACCACTTGATCGCCTTGATACCGTCTTTTATCATCGGCACTTTCACTACAATGTTTGGGTGAATAGCTGCAAGTTTCTTGCCCTCTTCCACTATTTCGGCAAATGAAGTACTCAATACTTCAGCACTTACCGGCCCGTCAACCATCTCGCAGATAGTTTTGTAGTGGGCCATAATAGCATCGGGTCCTTTGATGCCCTCTTTGGCCATAAGAGATGGGTTTGTAGTTACCCCATCGAGTATGCCAAGGTCATTGGCTTCCTGGATCTGCGCAAGATTCGCAGTGTCAATAAAAAATTTCATGTATTTGTAATTTTCAGTGCCAAAAATAGATAATAACGGGGACAAATAGGAAAACGTGTGTCAGGAATGATCACATTGATTTGTCGTTTTTGACAAATATTCCCTTCATCATAAAGTACAGGCCTACTACGGTCCATAAAACAGTGGCTGCAATTGCATTTTTGGGTACCGATGGTGCGTGAAATGCTATATACAGTCCACGTACACCCAATATTGTCAAAATTGTGCCCACAATTGTCCGCCAGTTCATGCTGCAAATATGAATTGAATTTCTCAGAAAATGATCTGTGCCGATGAAATGGTGGAGCATATCACGGCGCTGAAATGCGCTACTATGTGATTATTCCCATCGTTTTAACAAAGTAAGGTGTATTTTTGTCCTTTGTGTTAAATAACCAATAACTAAGTTCAGGCATTAATGGCAATATTAGGAAATCTGATATCTCGCTCTATTCAACTTCGTAAGAAATTCAACCTACCGGTTGCTAGTCCGCAGACATACCAAAAACACACCCTTAGGCAGTTGCTCGACAGAGGGCAATACACGGCTTTTGGCAAACATTATGGATTCGGAGAGATATTGAGTAAGGAGATCGACCTGGTTACTGCATTCCGCGAAAGGGTGCCGATCCATACATATTCAGATATGTATGCGCAGTGGTGGAGCCGCTGCCAGGCTGGTGAGGAGAATGTATCGTGGCCGGGTAAGGTCAAATACTTTGCACTTAGTTCGGGTACGTCCGAATCGGCAAGTAAACATATTCCCGTAACGCATGACATGATCAAGTCGATCAAGAAAGTTGGTTTCAAGCAGCTCTACAGCATGGCCAATTACAAAATAAAACCTGTTACTTTCGGAAAGGGGGTCTTGATGTTGGGGGGTACAACTTCTTTGTTTGAAAAGGGTGAGTACTACGAAGGGGACATGAGTGGCATCAGTGCCAAGAACATGCCACGGTGGATATCGTCTCTTTTATACAAGCCTGGCCAGAAGATATCGCGCAGGCCTCATTGGGAGGAGAGGATAAAATTGATAGTTGAAAATGCCCGTACATGGGATGTTGGTATTGTGTGTGGGGTGCCGGCATGGGTGCAGATCGTGATCGAAAGGGTCATTGCACATCACGGTGTAAAACACATACATGAAATATGGCCCAACCTGAATGTGTACATTCACGGGGGAGTATCAATTGAGCCTTATCGTCAGAGTTTCAAGAAGTTATGGGGTAAACCGGTAACTTTTATTGAGACATACATGGCTTCTGAGGGTTCTTTCGGTTTTCAGGCGCGCCCCGGTGCCGGTATCAAATTGGTGCTCAACGCCGGTATTTTTTATGAATTTGTACCTTTCACAAGCGAGAACTTTGATGACGAAGGCAACATAAAAAAGACCGCCAAAACTGTAACGATCTCCCAAGTCGAGGAAGGGGTAGAGTATGCAGTGCTTTTGAGCACGTGTTCAGGTGCGTGGCGTTATATGATAGGAGATGTGTTGCGATTCACTAATGCAAAAGAATACGAGATAGCTATTGTGGGTCGTACCAAACAATTCCTGAGCCTTTGCGGCGAACATATGTCGGTCGATAACATGAATAAAGCTATCGAGACGGTTTCTAAAGAGTTGAACATCACGATCCGCGAGTTTGCCGTGTCGGGTATGAAGTATGATAACCTGTTTGCCCACAAATGGTATATAGGTTGCGATAGTGATGTCGATCCGGAGCAGGTGAAAAAACTTCTCGATGAAACCCTTTGTAAGTTGAATGATGATTATCTCGTGGAGCGTACCTCTGCCCTGAAGGAAGTATTTGTACAGGTACTACCCAATGATGCATTTATCGGCTATCTCAGAGATAAAGGTAAAGAAGGGGCTATGAGCAAGTTTCCAAGGGTGCTTAAGGGTGCACAACTTCAGGATTGGGAACAGTTTCTGACAAAGTACCGGATTTCTGAGTCAATGCCGGCATAGATTGTTTCATAGTTTTCATAGTAAGATTCAACGTAAAGTAAATAATTAGTGTTTTATGGCATCTCCTTTTTTGATGTACTCCGATGGCGCAGGGAAAATTTTTGAGGACACGTCTCTGTATGTGGTCGGACGTACCGGATGGGATGCAATGCCGATTCCCGAGGAAGACTGGATAGAATTGCCGGATGGTGGCAACCTTTATGAGTTGCCCGGTCGTCGTGGCATTGGTATAGATGTGAAAACAGGTGAGATGCGCCTGTGCGAGAAAGGGTGGGCTGTTGCAGCGTTTATACCTCCTGCACACACCGGCTTTTACCTTGCGGCATACGAGACAATGCCCGATGCCCCGACGCTCCCTTTGTTCTGTTATACCGCGGCCGGCTGGTTAAACGACAAATTCTATGTGCCTGCGGTGCGCATTGAGCGCGATATCCGGCAGGAATGTAGCGGATACGATCAGAATAAGGTGAACACGGGTGTAGCAGCACTTGTGAAAGAATATCCGCACAACCGACTGGTGAAACATCTGGCAGACAATTGCGCGCTTACTTATCACTGTCCTGCGGCCCGTAATTACTTTTTGGGAAGATGGGAGTGTCCTGTGCCCACGTCGCCCGCCTGCAATGCCAACTGTCTGGGGTGTATCTCCTTCCAACCCGAGGAAGAAACCATTGTCTCAACGCAAGACAGGTTACAGTTCAAGCCGACAGCAGCAGAGATCGTCGAGTTCACGGTACCACATCTCGAAACCGCGCCATATCCGCTGATCAGTTTTGGTCAGGGTTGCGAGGGTGAGCCCCTGCTTATGTGGGAGACAATTCGCGAAGCCATCATAGAGATCCGTAAGCATACGTCGAAAGGTAGCATCAACATTAATACAAACGGGAGTAAGCCGGCGGCGGTAGAAGCACTGATGCAAGCCGGACTGAATAGTATCAGGGTGAGTTTGAATTCTGCCCGACCAAATATATACACGAAGTATTACCAACCTAACAACTACAAATTTGAGGATCTTATTGAGAGCCTTAAAGTGGTGAGAAAGTACAACGGTTGGTCGTCTATCAATTACTTCGTATTTCCCGGCATGACGGATAGCATTGCCGAATATGATGCGTTATGCGAGCTCATTCGTGCAACTGACATCAATATGATCCAATGGCGTAATTTCAACATTGATCCCGACTGGTACCTGGGCAAAATAGGTGTAACGGATACCGGCGAATTTATGGGTATACGCCAGATGATGGATCTCATTCACGACGAATTCCCGAACGTTAAGTTTGGGTATTTCAACCCACCGGCAGAAAGAATGAAAAACTTCGATGTTGATTTTGCACATTGATCAACATCGAAGTCATTTTTTTCTTTGCAATAAAAGGCTATCCTGTTAAATATTACCTGTTCAATTTCCATTTGCTGAAAGAACGGTTGCCGTTTCCAGCCGTAGAAACCGACGTTTTGGCTGTACCATTTTTCTCCCATACAATTGATGAAAGCAGTGCTGCCACTTCGTCTGCATCGTCGTTCGATTCTGAAAGGAACTCCGGCCTGAAGTACTTCTCAATGAATTTTGTATCGTAGTTCCCCGTGCGGAATGCCTCTACGTTCACCGCCCATTTACCGAATTGCAAAGTGGTTTTGATACCCTTTACGTAATATTCGTCAATTGCCCTGCGCAAGCGGTCGATAGCTTCTTCACGTGTGGAGCCATGTGCGATAAGCTTAGCGATCATGGGGTCGTAGAATATCGGGATGTCCATGCCTTCTTCGTAGCCGTCATCCACACGCACACCGGGGCCTTTGGGAGGTTGGTACATTTCGAGTCTACCGGTATCAGGGAGGAAGTTATTCAACGGGTCTTCAGCGCAAACCCTCAATTCTATAGCATGACCATGAATTTTCAGATCATCCTGTGAGAAAGACAGTTTCTGACCACGTGCCACATTGATCTGTTCTTTTACGAGATCTATGCCGGTGATCATCTCGGTGACGCAATGCTCTACCTGAAGACGCGTGTTCATTTCGAGGAAGTAGAAATTGAGGTTTTCGTCAACCAGAAATTCCACTGTTCCCGCGCCATAGTAGTTGCATGAGCGTGCAGCAGCAATAGCGCATTCGCCCATAGCCTTGCGGATATCGGGGGTGAGGCAACTGCTGGGCGCTTCTTCCACCAGCTTCTGATGTCTGCGTTGCACACTGCACTCGCGCTCAAAAAGGTATACGTAGTTTCCGTGCTGGTCGCCCATCAACTGGATCTCAATGTGTTTTGGCGAGCCAACATACTTTTCTATAAAAACATCGTCGTTGCTGAATGAGTTGAGCGCTTCACTTTTTGCCGCGCGGATCTGTTCTTCAAACTCATCATCACTGTTCACTACACGCATGCCCTTACCTCCGCCACCTGCCGATGCTTTTACGAGTATAGGGTAACCGATCTGCTGAGCAATTTTCCTTGCTTCAGCAACGTCTTTTACGGGCTCTTCGGTACCAGGCACCATTGGTACATTAAATTTCTTCGCGGCCTGTTTGGCTCCTATCTTGCTACCCATCACCTCTATAGAGTGCGCTGAAGGGCCAATAAAGATAAGACCGGCGTCTGTTACTGCTTTAGAGAATGACGCGTTCTCGCTGAGAAAGCCATATCCGGGATGGATGGCATCAGCCCCCGTTTCTTTAGCTACCGCTATCAGCTTATCCGCACGCAGATAGCTTTGTGAAGACGGCGCCGGGCCTATACAAACTGCCTCGTCGGCATATCTTACGAATGGCATGTTACGGTCGGCCTCAGAGAAAACAGCAACAGTGTTTATACCCATTTCACGAGCAGTGCGCATCACACGCATAGCGATCTCGCCACGATTAGCGATAAGAATTTTCTTCATATTAATGTAAGATTCGCCCCGTTTGACTAATGCAAGCATGTGGACACGCCTTAACCTCCAAACGGGAGACCGCTAAGTTAGCAAGAAATGAATAAAGAAACGCTGAAAAGACCGAGTGTTTACTTATGATTACATCTTACTGTAGATCCTCCAGCTTGCCTTGCTGGTGGTAGGTTCACGAAGCGTCATTTCTTCGAATGAGATCTTCTCAATAACACGTTTGCCATTAGAAAGAAGCCCCCTGTCATTTGTGTTCTCAATAGTGAGATCTGTGCCGTCAACCGAATACAGGAAACGCGTATTGTCTGAAACAACCCTGCCGGTAGTGTCTTTGTATATAGTAAAAAACATGCCGTTACGGTCGCGCTCAAAAAGAAACGTGCTCTGAGGCACGGGATTACTCATTTTCACTATCTCATCTGCGTCCATTGTGCCATTGCCATTGTTGTCAACAGCAACTTTCTTCAGTTTCCACGAACCAAGGAGTGCCTCAAAAGTTTCACTCTTTTTTTTCTTGCACGAAACGGTAAGCAGGCAAGCGAAAGAAAGCAACAATATTGTGTTGAGGCTTGATCTCATAAGTAGGATTGTTATATCGCTGTAAATTTACTTCTTTTCCAAGATATTCGGGAATATTCATTGAAAATTATCAGATAGGCACTTTTAAATTCTCTATCCGAAAGAAAAATAGTGATTTATATGT
>JACSRV010000246.1 GCA_014879545.1 Chitinophagaceae bacterium
GACCGAGATATACAATGTTTACCTGGACAATGAAAATGACCTATACCTGGCAATGCCTACAAATTGCCGTATCCGCAAAATAGCACTGCCCCGCTGCGATAGCCTTGTGTTTCCGGCGGAGGTGGGAGATGTGGCCACCAACGAACCGGGGCTTACCGTATGGCCGAACCCTGCCACCAACGAACTGCAACTACAACTGAACACCACCGGCACACCCGCCCGTGTGGCCATCGTGACACTTACAGGCCGCACGGTGCAGGAACTGGTACTGCCGGCAGGCAAGCCCGCCACTGTGCCGCTGCACCTGCCAGCAGGCATGTACCTGGTTGTTGCCGAAACTGAACAAGGAAGGATAGTGAAAAAACTGGTGGTGCAGTAGCAAAATTTGGCGGCCCTTCGACGGGGCTCAGGGTGACAGGGTTCGTCGGAACCACAGATTAATTAGGACCACGCAGATTTCACGGATGGTTTTTGACAGGGTGTGGTATTTCGAGATTGCTTCGTCGCCGGCAGGCGCACAATGCCCCGAGGCTCCTCGCAAAGACGCGGGTATTATTGGTGGTGCAGTAGAAAAATTTGGCAGCCCTTCGATGGGGCTCCCGGTGACAGGGTTGTCGGTACGAGGATAGATAGGATTTCAAGATGAAAAGATGATTGAGTGTGGCAAATCAGGCGCACAAGGCTCCTTGCAAAGACGGGGTATTATTTGGTGATGTGTTTTTCGAAAGCCGGATAATTGTTTATCTAACCAAATACATCTTCTCTGATAGCACCCGGCTATCCACTATTGCTGCTACAACATACCAACCGTTTGCCACATTCATATCGATTGGCACATCGGTGTTTGTACTTGCCGACAGGGTTAACACCTGACGACCCAACAGGTCTGTAACGACGATACTCATGGAGCAGCTTTCCATGGTTGATACCCTGACTGAAAACCTGCCAGAAGACGGGTTGGGGAACACCCGCATATCGGCGTCTTGGAGTACAGGATCAAAGGGAACAGTTACCACATTATTGACCCTCCTTATCACACTATTTCCATAATCTGCAATAAGTAAACTGCCCATTGCGTCAATACACACGTCTGATGGACCACGAAATGTGGCCGCTGTAGCCGGCCCCCCATCCCCGCTATAGCCTGAAACCCCGGTGCCCGCAATTGTTGTAATGATGCCGGTATTTGATATCCTTCTTATCACATGATTGTTGTGGTCTCCAATATATATATTCCCGTTTTTATCAACTACCACGCTTGCGGGCCTGTCCAATTTAGCAATCGACGCAGGGCCTCCATCGCCACTATATCCGGCAACCAATGCTCCTGTGACCGTTGAAACAACTCCGCTTGCACTTATTTTTCGCAGGCAATTATTTGAATATTCAGCCACGTAAATGTTGCCTGTGCCATCTACAGCAATCCCAAACGGTTCATTAAATCTGGCAGCAGTAGCGGGGCCGCCATCACCCATGTAGCCGGATAGGCCACAACCGGCAATGGTGGACACAATACCCGAGGTGTTGATCTTTCTGATGGTGTTTTTGGTGACATCGCTAAAATAAATATTACCCGCAGCATCTATGGCGAGGCCGGGGCTGCCATTGACCTGAGCTGCAGTTGCAGGGCCGCCATCGCCCGAGTTACCAGCAACTCCTGTTCCAGCAATAGTTGAAATGATACCGCCTGCATCAATCTTTCGTATGCAAAAATTGCCGTTGTCAACAAAAAGGATATTCCCGGCAACATCGAGCACAATTTTATTGGGTATGTACAATTTTGCTGCTGTTGCCGGACCACCATCACCACTATAACCGGCCGTACCATTACCAGCAATTGTGCTGATGATACCAGCACTGTTCACTTTCCTGATACAATGGTTTTTGGTATCTACGATGTACACATTGCCGGCGCCATCGACAGCGACACCGAGAGGGTTATTGATAGAAGCGGCCGTTGCAGGGCCACCGTCGCCTGTGTAGGCACTAAAACCATTCCCGGCTATGGTTGAAATGATCTGTGCCCGGCTAACGTAGCCAACAGAAAATAAAAGAAAAAGCGTCAGTAGTTGTTTCATGGTGGTTTGTATTTGCGAGCCTGTACATAGAAAGACGTAAAAACATTTGCCTTTCTTGGGTTGGCCGTTACTATTGCAGGGACGGCAACCTGAAAATACGTAATAGGACTGAAAAAGAAAAAAAAAGGAGCTTACAACAAGAGAATAGACAATCCATAGTCGGCACACAGAATGAGTATGCAGCTAACTATAACGGAGGTGGTAGAGGCGCGGCCTATTTCGAGCGCACCACCCTCGACATAATAGCCGTAGTAGGACGGGATAATGGATATGATGAGCGAGAAGACAAATGCCTTCATCATAGCAAAAAACAGGTTGTAGGGCAGGAAGCCCTGGGTGAGGCCCTGTATAAACTGTTGTTTGGTCATGATGTTGGAGAACATACCGGCCACATAACCACCCCATATACTCACTGATATGGAAACGATGATGAGCGATGGTACCATGATCATGGCAGCAATGATCTTGGGCAGTATGAGGTAGGTCTTGGTGTTGATGCCCATGATCTCGAGGGCGTCGATCTGCTCACTTACGCGCATGTTGCCCAGCTCGGAGGCGATCTTGGAACCCACCACACCTGCCAGTACTATGCAGATAACTGTTGGAGAGAGCTCGAGAATGGTTGAGTCACGCACTATCTGCCCCACAACGGTCTTGGGGATCCACTGGCTTACGAGCTGGTAGGAGGTCTGTATGGTGAGTACCATTCCCAGAAACACCGAAATGATGAGCACGATGGGCAGGGAGCGGATACCGATGTCGTTGCACTGTGCCATGAACTCTATCCAGTACACGCGGCTGTTCTCGGGACGGCGCAGGCCACCCTTTACCATCAGAACTATGCGGCCAATATGTTCGAGCAGTGCCTTCATGCCGCACAAAAGTAGCGAAAAGGCACCAACAAAAATCCCGCCCCTGGTGTGGGGCGGGATGTTAAAATTTATGAACCTGAGCGGTATTAAGCGAGCTTCTTCAGCTCTTCGATACGCGCTTCGTTGTCCACTTCATTGTTCAGCTTGTCGCTCTTGTCCATGTCAACAAGTACCGGAGCGGCAACGAAGATAGAAGAGTATGTACCGGTGAACACACCGATAAGCATTGCGAATGCGAAACCACGTGTAGCCTCACCACCGAAGATGAAGAGAATGAGCACGGTTACGAACACGGTGAACGACGTCATGATAGTACGGCTCAGTGTGTCGTTGATGGCACGGTTGATGACATCTTTCTTATCGCCACCCGGCGTATTGCGGAAGTATTCGCGGATACGGTCGAACACGATAACGGTATCGTTCATAGAGAAACCGATAACGGTAAGAACGGCAGCGATGAAGTGCTGGTCGATCTCGAGTGCGAACGGCACCCTGCCACGGAAGAAAGAGAACACAGCCAACGTTACGCAAACGTCGTGCAGCAACGATACGATGGTACCGAGCGAGTACTGCCATTTGCGGAAACGGAGAAGGATGTAGAGGAAGATAGCAATGAGCGAAATGATTGTTGCTTCTACCGCACCTTTCTTCAGATCGTCGGAGATAGTAGGAAGTACTGTCTGTGAGCTCTGCAGGTATTTAGCCTTGAACTCAGCTTCAGTAGTTCCGGCAGGGATCAGGTTCTCTTTTGTGAGGCCTTCAACCAACTTGTTCATTACTTCAAGCTCCACGCCAGTACCCGGCTTGGTGATGAGGTAAGAAGTAGTGATGTTCAGACTGTTGTTAGTACCGATGGTCTTAACAATAGGGAACTCGTTATCGAAGTAAGTGTGCAGTTTGGTACGCACCTCTTCTGAAGTGTACTTCTTGTCAAACTTCACGGTGTAGCTACGGCCACCCTTGAATTCCACACCGTAGTCGAAACCTACGAAGAAAGAACCAACACCTGCAAGCAACACCACTACAGAGATGATGTAGGTGTACTTACGCATGCCCACGAAGTTGAAGTGTGCTTTGCGGAAGATAGTTTTTGAAAGACCTGTGAAGTAGTTGAAGTGACGCTCGCGCTTGGTGTACGTATCTGTGATGAGACGAGAAACGAGGATACCGCAGAACAGCGACAGGAGGATACCAAGGATCTGAGTGGTAGCAAAACCACGCACAGGACCCAGACCGAAGATGAAGAGGATGATAGCCGTGATGAGCGTAGTAACGTGACCATCGAGTACAGGCGCATAAGAACGCTTGTAGCCATCTGTTACGGCCTGAGCATAACTCTTGCCGCTTGACAGTTCTTCCTTGATACGCTCGAAGATGATAACGTTGGTATCCACAGCCATACCCACCGTGAGTACGAGACCCGCGATACCCGCCATAGTAAGTGTGGCGTGCAGTGCAGAAAGAACACCTACGGTGAACACGAGGTTGAGGATGAGTGAAAGGTCTGCTACCACACCACCGGTGTTGTAGTAAACGAGCATCAGCAAAAAGATAACAATGAAAGACAGTGCCAGAGAGAACATTCCTTTGTCGATGTTCTCGATACCCAGTGTAGGACCAACCACCTGCTCTTGCACGATGTGTGCCGGTGCAGGGAGTTTACCAGACTTCAGGATATTGGCAAGGTCCTGCGCTTCTTCAGCAGAGAAAGAACCTGAGATCTCGGTATTACCGGTAGCGATCTCGTTCTCAACGCGAGGGCAAGAGTAAACTTTGTCATCGAGCACAACAGCTACATATTTACCTACGTTGCGGCCGGTCATATCTTTCCAGATGCGTGCACCTGTGATGTCCATTTCCATGTTCACGTTAGGCTGACCAGTCATAGCGCTGTAGTCGGCACGCGCGTTTGTAACGTGCTCACCTTCCAGCCTTGCACCACCGCCCGGAGCGACCTTCAGCGCGTACATAGCCATGATGGCGTTAGGATCTTTGCTCTTCTTATTGTCTGCAGCGCCGTAAACAAACTTGATGTTTGAAGGGAATTTGTTCTTCACCACATCCAGTGCCATGTAGCGGTTCACTTTAGCAGTGTCTTTCCTTGCTACATAACCTACGATAGGGCTGGCGAAGTAACCTTCTTCAACAGTACCGTTTGGCATGATGAGCGCGCTGAGCGGATTTTCTTTTACCGCCTGAGCCTGCTTGCCGGCAGCAGATGTATCTGATGAACCGGTAGAAGTTCCGCCGGAAAGAACGTTAGCCAGACTTCCGGTGTCGCTTTTTGCAGCGGCTGAGTCGGTAGTTGTGGCAGCAGTTGCAGCAGAATCGGTTGAAGTAGCAGTAGTATCTTCTTCTTTGATACCTGAAAGGTAGTTATAGAGTGGCTTGTTAGCAGCACCTATCAACGGACCAACCTCCTGGTTTGAATACGTTTCGAAGAACTGCAATTTTGCAGTTGCCTGCAGGTAGCTGCGCACACGCTCAGGGTTCTGCACACCGGCGAGTTCCACCGTGATGATACCTTTATTCTCGTCGAGGTTCACGTTAGGGTTAGCCACACCGAATTTGTCGATACGTGTCTGGATAACGTTGTGCGTGCGCTTGATAGCGTCTTTAGACTCGCGGTTCAGTTTTGCGATAACTTCCTGATTGGTAGAATTGAGGGTGATGTCTTTTTCAGATGGCTTGGTAAAGAGGTAAGCCAGTTTAGTACCCGGATTCTGTTTTTCGAATATCTCGCCGAAGAGAGTGATGAAGTTAGCTTCGCTGTTTGCCTTTGCCTTGTTCGCGTCGTTGATCGCCTTGTTGAGGGCGGCATCGCGCGGGTTGTTAGACATAGAACGAACGAGGTCGTCGAGGCTTACCTCAAGCGTTACGTTCATACCGCCCTGAAGATCGAGACCGAGGCTCAGCTCTTCAGCTTTTGCGGCTGAAAGCGTGTATTTTTTGATGAGCGCATTGAAGATCACTTCACCTTGCATGCTGTCGGTGATCTCCTGATAGTGCTTGTCGGTCAACTTGTCGAGTTCAATACCTGCCGCAGACGGATTTTC
>JACSRV010000163.1 GCA_014879545.1 Chitinophagaceae bacterium
GACAAAAAAATAATAAAGAAAAACGGAGCACGTATTTGCAATACATGCTCCGTTCCTACACACACCTCCAATCTATCGTCACATCTGATCCTCTAAAAAACAAAAAGTCAAATAAGGTTAAGCCGACAGCTTGTACTCGGGAGAGTTAAGCTGCACCAGCGTATTTTTTATGTGTTGTTTCACTACCCTGCTTTTTGATATGGCAAAGGTGGCGCTCAACAGGGTTTTAAGGTCGGCAGTAAGCGGACTCTCCAATACTTTTAACGCACGGCTTTTGCTGAAGTATATCATTGCTCTCTTTTTCATACGTCTAGGTTTTGATTTGAATAATACAAATCGTGTGCCAACATGGATTAAATACATGTATATACACTAAAACTTAACAATTTTATGACTGCGCTATTAGCATAGCGTGCCGGAAACGCCATCAGATATAAACCAACGGTTAAAACATAAAATTTAGTGAAGGCACTATTGGCAACGTAGATATTACTTGCCGGCGTCTGACAGGAAGTCGCGCTCTTCTTTGCTGAGCGATTTGTAGCCTTTCTGATTGATCTTGTCAAGCAGTTCGTCAACCCTGCTTTCTTTGTTTGCAGGTTGTGTGTTGGGACGGATCTTGTTTCGCGCCGCTGCGCCCGGTGTTACCATCTTCTCCATGGTATCATACAGGGAGTAAACCCACTGAGCCGGTCTGTAACCTGCCTGCAAAAGTTTTATGTAAACGAAACCCATGAGCGCACCACCGGCAAGCATGGCGCCCACCGGCAACCACATGCCTGTGCCAACGATCATGAGCACCAAAAACACAGCCGCAACGGCCATGATAGGAATACTGAAAGTATCGGACAAATAGAATCTGTATTTGGGAGCAATGGTAACAGTGGCTGCTGCCATACCCACTATGCCTGCACGAGGCCCCATGATGAGTGGCGGACAGTGACCCATTCCACCCGGCAGTAATTGTGCAGCGAGATAAAACAGACCGCCTAATAGGGTACTATAATAAAACACAGCCCATATCTGCTTCTTACCTACCAGGCTTTGCAGAACGGAGCCAAACATATACAGCCACAGCATGTTGCTGAGCATCTCCATGAAACTGTTGGGGAAATGGAAAATGCCGTAAACAAACAGCGTCCACCATTTGGCGGGAAACAGCGCCAGTTGTGGCAATCCTATATTGGGGAGGAAAAACTCGTTGAACTTATCGGCAGAGAGGTTGACGATCATGCCTACAGCCCACGATATTGCCAGCATAATATAGGCACCTGCGATAAAGAAGACGAGCTTCAGAATAGCGTTGTTGTCGTAGCCCGGAATGTAGGGCAATAATGATCTCCTCCCAGCTTTGTTCATCGGGTGCAAAATTATCAATAAAATCGGTTCCAAAGCTTTGAATGGTGCGTCAGACCACCGTTAAATGTCTTTAACTGTCAACTATTCGAACTATTTTTGCCGCCACTATGGCAAATGAAAATAAACTCCAGAATATAATAGGCCACTGCAAAGAATATGGCTTCATTTTTCAGTCGAGCGAGATATATGATGGTCTCGGCGCTGTGTATGATTATGGCCAGTATGGAGCAGAGCTGAAAAGAAACATACGCGAATACTGGTGGCGCAGTATGACCCAGATGCATGACAATATTGTGGGTATAGACGCGGCAATATTCATGCACCAGATGGTGTGGAAAGCGAGTGGTCACGTGGACAACTTTAGTGATCCGATGATCGATAACAAAGACAGCAAGAAACGTTATCGTGTGGACCACCTGATAGAAGGTTTTGCTGAGACACTGGAAAAAGAAAAAGGTGACGCACTGTTGCAACAGATGGATGCACTGCTTGCCGCCAACGATTTTGCCGGTCTGAAGCAACTGATAGATGACAACAAAATGAAGTGTGCTATCAGCGGCACCTGCAACTGGACCGACGTGCGCCAGTTCAACCTCATGTTCTCAACAGAAATGGGATCGGTGGCTGACGATGCGAATGTAGTGTACCTGCGACCCGAAACAGCACAGGGCATATTTGTGAACTTCCTGAATGTGCAGAAGTCGGGCCGAATGAAAATACCATTCGGTATTGCGCAGACAGGTAAGGCATTCCGCAACGAGATAGTGGCACGTGGTTTCATCTTCCGCATGCGTGAGTTCGAACAGATGGAGATGCAGTTTTTTGTGCGCCCCGGCACACAGAAAGAGTGGTATGAGAAATGGAAAGAGACCCGCATGAAGTGGCACCTGAGTCTGGGTATATCGCCCGATCATTACCGCTTTCACGATCACGTGAAACTGGCTCACTACGCTGATGCCGCATGTGATATTGAATACGATTTCCCGATGGGCTTCAAAGAAGTGGAAGGTATTCACAGCCGCACCGACTTCGACCTGAAACAACATCAGCAGTTCAGCGGAAAGAAATTGACGTACTTCGATACCGAGATCAACCAGCACTACATACCCTACGTAATAGAAACATCAATAGGGCTTGACCGTGCGGTGATGATGATACTGAGCGAAGCCTACGAAGAGCAGGACCTGAGCACCGCAGAAAAACAAGAAAGCCGCGTGGTGCTGAAACTGCCTGCAATGTTGGCGCCATTCAAACTGGCGGTGTTGCCATTGCTGAAGAAGGACGGCCTGCCGGAGATAGCCCGCGAACTGATGGACCAGTGTCGCCCGCATTTCCGTTGTTTCTATGAAGAGAAAGATACCATTGGTAAGCGATACAGAAGGATGGACGCGATAGGTACTCCGTTCTGTGTAACGATAGACCATCAGACAAAAGAAGACGGCACCGTTACCATTCGTTACCGTGACGAGATGACACAAGAGCGCATACCGCTGAGCAGTGTGAAAGACATGGTTATTGAAAAAACGAAAATGTTCTAAATACCGCACGATACAAGCCACACATTGTGTGGCTTGTGTGTTAGTTGGATAGGCCAGCAGAGTGCTGCAGACCGACAACAGATATTTTTAATAAATGTTCCGTGAATAGGGCGTAACTTTGCCCACTTTTTGAAATAAACTAAATGAGTTCAATAATAGAAAAACTGGAAGCCATCAGCGCACGTTTCGACGAGCTGGGTGTAGCACTTACCAACCCCGAGGTGGTAGGCGACAACAACCGTTTTTCTCAGGTGAGCAAGGAATACCGTAAGCTGGAAAAAATAGTTGTGGTCTATAAATCATACCGCAACTGTCTGGACAGTTTAGACTTTGCAAAAGAGGTGCTGGCAACCGAGAGCGATGATGATCTGAGGAGCATGGCCAAGGATGACCTTGAAAAACTGGAAGAACAGAAGACGCAACTGGAAGAAGAGATCCGTAAGTTGCTAATACCAAAAGACCCTCAGGACGAGAAGAACGCGATACTGGAGATACGTGCCGGTACCGGTGGCGATGAGGCCAGCATTTTTGCAGGGGACCTTATGCGTATGTATGTACGTTACTGCGAGCGCAAGGGCTGGAAAGTATCGGTAGTATCGGAGACGGAAGGAACTGTAGGTGGCTACAAAGAGATACAGCTGGAAGTGGTGGGCGAAGATGTGTACGGCACAATGAAGTTTGAAAGTGGTGTTCACCGCGTGCAGCGTGTACCGGCCACTGAAGCAAGCGGAAGGGTGCACACATCGGCAGCGACAGTAGCTGTGTTGCCTGAGGCTGAAGAGGTGGACTTTGAGTTGAGAGAGAGCGACGTGAAAATGGAAACCGCACGCAGCGGTGGTGCCGGCGGACAGAACGTGAACAAGGTGGAAACGAAAGTGATACTCACCCACATACCCACAGGTACTGTAGTGATGTGCCAGACCGAACGTTCGCAGCTGGGCAACAGGGAGAAAGCCATGAACATGATGCGTACCCGCCTTTATGAAGAGCAGGTGCGTAAACAGGAAGACGAGATAGCCAGCAGGCGTAAAAGCCTTGTAAGTACGGGCGACCGCAGTGCCAAGATCCGCACGTACAACTATCCGCAGGGCCGCATCACCGATCACCGTATCAACATGACCATTTACAACCTGGATAGCTTCATGAACGGAGAGATACAGGAGATGCTGGACGCACTGCAGTTTGCAGAGAATGCCGAGAAGATGCAGTCTGGCGAAAGTGTGATATAGAAAGCACAAACAACCACAATAAAAAAGGGCAACGCTGATGCATTGCCCTTTTGCTTTTATGTAGGTTATACTACTTCTTGAATGGTTTGATGAGCGACAGGATCTTGGTTTTGTCGTAACCCTCATCGAAAGCGGCAGTAGCAGACACCTGCGGTGTTTGACCGTTGTTGTAATACGGGTTGGGCAGGTTCAGTGCTATCACTCCGTTGTATTCTACTTTGTCTTCGCTCAAATAATATGACTGGAACGGAATTGTAGGCGGAATGTTGTTGGTGATCCACGGAGCCGGCTCTTCGGGAGCGCTGATAGGCGCTATCCGACGAATGTGGCGCACGAATGCAGCATGACGGGCTTCGGCAGCCTGCAACTGAAACGCCTGTGTAAGCACAGCATTGTTGCTTAGGAATGTCTGCATCTGACCCTGAATAGCGTGCAGCCCGGTATCTTCAAACACTTGTGCCAGCAACAGGAACGTTTTGTAATCGTCGAACGGCTGATACACACCACCCATGGAGAAGTCGTAAGCTGCCGGAACGTATGGTGCAACGGTTGTAGCTGCTGTAAAATTGTTTGGCTTGAAAGGAATGCCACCCAATGCAGTGATAGTTGTGTTGAGGAAATTGATGTGCGCTTTTTCCTGTGCCTCCATCGACTTGAATCCTGCCAGGTCGGTAGGGTTGATGAGGCCCGTGATATTGGTGCCCTGACGGTAGTAGGTGTACTCCATGTACTCAAACTCGAGCGCAAGGTTCAGTGCATCAACAACAGCATCGGTGGTTTTGCCATATGCTTTCTGGAACATGGAACCGATAGCGAATGGCAACGCAGCGAGTGCTACTTTGGAACCGAAATTTTTCAGTGCCTCCCTGCGGCCGCTGAGACGTTCGTAAACCTCAGGGTCGGTCTTTTCAATTTCAGTGATTATATTCTTAAAGTTCATGTTAGTTCTGTTGATTAGTAAGTAGGCAGTTTGCTGGTGTCAAACTTGGTTTCTATGTATTGCTGCATTGTCTGGAAACCTTTCAGCGGTGCGATAACAGCATCAAGGCCGTTATTGTCCAGCGGTCCGAAAGAGTTGTGTGCCAGCAGATCGTGCATGTAGCCCGCGTGACGTGCGTCCACAGAAGCCATCTTAGCAATAGTGAGAATGAGCTCGTTATTCTTCAGCACTTTCAGTACACCGGCATACGCTGCAACGGAGAGGTCTTCAAGCCCTGAAGCGTGTGTAAGAAAACTCTTTTTGTCGGCGAATGTAACTGCTGACAACTGAGTAGTGATATCCTTCACGGCATTGGTGCTCAATATCTTCTTCAGATATTCGCGATGCACTACTTCCTGATCACGAAGATCTACCTGAAGAACTGTTTCTTCTTTAGTGATGCCGTAATATGGAGTTGCTACGGCCTGTGCATAGAAGTTTACAGTAACCTGTTTCAGAATGTACAGATAGTTGAGCAACGCAATATCGCCTTCACCTACATAGGTGTCGCTGGGTGGTGTTCTGCGGCAAGACGCGGCAGAGAGCAACAGACCGGCACCGGCTATGCCACCGGCAAGCTGAAAGAAACGACGCCTCGACAGGTCCATTCCGTTGTTCGTTCCTTCCTCCGGCAATGCGCCGGGTTTATTGTTCATTTCCATATTTTCCATTTATAAAGCACTGTAAGAAATACTGTTCAGAAGCAGCACAACTTAAGTGGCCTTAAAATTAATAAAAGCACACATCAAAGCAACACAGATAGCTCTGCCGCTTTGAAAAAAGAAACGCGGGCGGAAGCTTTCTTCCACCAACGGTTATAAAAAAAAAAAAAAAAATCAGTAAAAAAAA